>JAAUUE010000371.1 GCA_012031635.1 Coleofasciculaceae cyanobacterium SM2_1_6
TCGGGGCAATGGCTTTGGTAGGTTTAGGCAGGTAATGAAGAAGCGATCGCATCCTACGACAAAGCTCTTGAGATTAAATCCGACTTCCATCAGGCTTGGTTAATGCGGGGGCAGACTGTAGGAAACTTGAAAAATAACTACAGGGCAGCATTGGGGCGACCTTTGATGTTTTCTTTACAAAATCCAGCCATTGATCAGTGCGGATATTTTGGGAAAATTGCTAACTATCGCCAAGGCTTAGAATTTTGCCAACAGGATACTCACCCGGAGGGCTGGGGTTCGTTGCATTGGTTGATGGGTAAAGCACACTATCATCAAGGGAAGGAACAGGAGGCACCGTTTCGGCTTTTTGGGGAAGCCCGGAGGGAATACGATCTTGCGTTGGAAACCCTGACAGAGGATGCTTTCCCGGAAACATATCTGAAAGTGATGCAAGATTATCTCAAGGTTTATCGGGTGTTGGAGCCAGCGAACCTAGAGGGCGTTGGGCAGATTGCTTATGACTGTTCTGAATTGTTGCAGAAATTAATTAAGCTGAATCCTTCTAGAAAAGAGAGTTTAGAGCGGAAGTTTGTTGGGTTTGGGCAAATTACCGTTGATTTGATGTTGCAATCTGGGGAAGTCGGGCTGGCGCTGGAGCAGATCGAAAAGGGCAAGGCGGTTTGTCTGGATTGGATGCTGCCCCCACGGGAGCCGTTGACTTGGACAGAAATACAAAATCAAAGACTGAATCCGGCAGAAGCCTTGATCTATTGGTACTACAGCCCCCTAGAACTCCACACCATCCTCCTCTTGCCCCAGCAAGCGCCCCGGCTCATCGCCACAACTCCCGTAGATGCCCTAGAGAATTTTCTTACCACTTGGAACGAACAGTATAGTAACTCCGGCAAAGATAAAACCAAGGAAACTATTGACGAGACATGGCGGCAGCAATTGCCTAACCACCTCACGAACCTCACGGAAATCCTCAGCATCGAGAAAATCCTCCCCCTCCTGAGCAAACACAATATCCAAAATCTCACCCTCATCCCCCACCGAGACCTGCACCGCCTCCCCCTCCACGCCTTGGGTTTCCCACCCCAGATCAAAATTCGCTATCTGCCTACTTTGCACTTGATGGGAGGATCCCCCCTGCCCCCCTTCAAAAGGGGGGAAATGGATTTGGAAGTTCCTCTGCAAAGTGGGGAAATGGATGGGGAGGTTCCTGTTCAAATAAGAGAAATGAGTCTAAATCTTGAAGTTTCCCCTTTGAAAGCAGAGAATCAAAACCCCCTCCCATTAAAAGCAGAAGCATCAAAAACCCCCTTTTGAAGGGGGGCAGGGGGGATCTCCGTCTCCTCAGCATCGAAGCCCCCGATAGTGTTGATAAGGATGGGTATCCTATGGCTAATCTTTCCTACGCAACCCCAGAATCAGCTTATATTAGCCAACTTATTGGGGAACCCCTCCACCGAATTGGGGATGAAAGTGCTACCAGAGAAACTGTGATTGCCGCCCTCCAGCAAAGCTGCAAAATTTTCCACTTCACTGGACATGGTAATTATAATTTTCAGCAACCAGTTAAATCTGCCCTCTATCTTTCTCAAAAAGACCGCTTAACCATTGAAGATATTGTCAAAATTCCCCTAGATGGCTGTGAATTGGTTTGTCTTTCTGCCTGTGAAACTGGAATTACTGGTAAACAAGCGATCCTTGATGAATACGTTGGTTTAGTAAGTGCTTTCCTTGCTCAAGGAGTCGGCTGTGTAGTTAGCACCATCTGGCAGGTAACTTCCGAGTCTAGTTCAATTGCTATGATTGAATTTTATCGCCGCCACTATCACCCCAAAAATCCCCAAGACAAAATCACTGCCCTCCAGACTACGATTGATTGGCTCCGCACCGTTACTGTTAGCGATCTGATAGCTTGGTGGGCAGATCTCAAGACTGAGCTTTGTCAAGGATCGAAAATTATAGATAATCTTGAGAGAATAGGTATAGAAGAAGATATTGATGAGTTAATCGAAAATACTTTAGCCAACCAAGAACCAACATTTCAACCCTATAGCCATCCATACTACTGGGCAACTTTTACTATTACCGGAGGTTAATCTCTCTATGAAGCCTGTACATGTTCTGACTTTGCGCTCTTTTATTCTGGCTCTCCATGAATTACCTGCCGTTCCCCAAGCACTACAAACTTCCCTGCAAAGCCTCCCAGCAAATGAGGAAGCAATGCTAGAAAATATTTATAAGCTGATTGAACAAGAACCTCTAGCTGCATATTATAAAAAACTGCGAGGACTACTAAAAGCTAGAGAAGGAGTACGCAGCAAAGGCGATCGACCAAATATCTCCAGCGATCCCAGCCCCAATACAGAACAAGATAATATTGCCGTTGCCTACGATGAACCCACTGCAAAATTTGAGACCATCCTTGAAGCTATTGAAAACCAAACCTTAGCTGGGTTGAAAGCGATCGTGGAAAGAATTACCTACAACCCCCAGCAGGATCCTAGACAAGCGATCGAGTCTGGTTTAGGATTCGTAGCCAATGAGTAAATTAATTTATCCCACAGTTAGCCTATTTTTGTACGATCTCCGGGATGGGTTGGGACAAAGCCCAGCAGAGATTAACGAGAATCGCCTCAATTTTTGGTGCAAAATTAGCCCAGAGATCGATCGAGAGTACCAAGAAATCCGAGAACTCACTAAAAAACTTCTCCTGCAAAAAGATCAGTCTGTCCAGCCCCTGACCCCTGAAGCCACAGCCCTGAAAACTAAGATAGACAAAAAGTTTGAAAAACTCGAAGAAAAACTGCAAGAACTAGAAGCTAAAGAAGATTCAGAGACTGAATTTGTAGAACTCCACTACCAAGGGTTTGCAGATCAAGAAGCCTATCTAGACGGTATGTATTTTGCTATCCAGATAGGTGATACCTACGCCCTCCAAGTAGAAGCCTCCGATGGCACTAGCAAAGATGATCCCGCCCAACGTGATGATATCCCCCGTTCCCTAGATCAATTAGCCCGTTTGCAAGAGTTAGTAATTAGCAAGGTTAACCATCATCAATCTACTAATGTTGACACCAAAAAATTGGCAACTCTTGGGCAGACGTGGTTAGTGTGGGGAAAGGCTACTGATGGAAAAACTACGCCAGAAAAATTAAGGGAAATTGCGGAGAATTGTTTCCCTAATCTTACTCCAGACAAAAACTGGAAGCCAGACTTTAAAGAAGTAGGAGAACTGGCGGGAGCAAAGGTTTTTGAATATAGCCATACTCCTAGAGATTGGGGTAATAACGAAGAAAAGTTCCACCGAGAAAATTATCATCTCGTCATTCTACTTTTTACTGCCGATCGCATAGATGCCGATGATAACACACCTACAGACGAGATCAGAAAACGTGTTGCGACAGATCTCACTATTGATTTAATTAGACTTTTTGCCTACCGCCATAAAATTATTTGGTCTTACTGGAATAGTCGCCGCCTGAAAGTAGACCTAAAAAAATATTCCCAACAGATAGCAGAACTCCGACAGGAGATGGAGGAATATAAAAAGAGATCGCCCAACCCTCTTCAAAAGGGGGCTTTCAATCAAAATAATGCTATCAACCTAAATGAATTGGAAGAAAAGCTCACTGAATCTTGGCTACTTTTGGCAGAATATGCTACAAAACTGAATCAACTCCATAGCCAAAGTCATACGATCGAAACCAACCTAGGTAACTATCAAAAAAGGATAGCTAAGATTGAAAATGATCCTTCTTTTGCCAAGCCCAAGGTTAATTTACAACTATTCCAAAAGTTTAAAAATACAGCCGAAGAGCGCTATCTTCAACAAGTAAAAATGGATTATGCCAGTTTAGGTGCTGGCTTGACTATTCTTGAAAACTTGACTCGCACCCTTGATAGTTTAGTCAATATTGAACGGATCAAAACCGAACAACAACGCACAGCAGCGGAGCAGGAACGAAATAATATTATTGCGATCGCCGGATTAGGGCTTGCTACCAGCAGTGCTTTTGCTGGGATTGTGGCTACCCAAATATATCAACCAGATAATAAAAAAAGCGATCAATTAGTTTGGTTAGAGGGTAATCACCGCCTCGATTGGTTCTTCGGATTACTAGTTAGTCTGATTATTCCGGTGGGAATTGCCTTTTTGATTTGGTTCTCTTCTAAGAAAAAAAGGTAGAAAGTAGAAATAGGTGTGATACCAAATCCGGTTTTGTTAGTATCCTGATAAGATGAAGTTAATTATGGAGAAAATACTGATGCCTAAAAAAGCCTATTTAGCCACACATTTTCCTATCCACGAACTTAAACAAAAGTATCGTACTACCAAAGACCCTGTAGAAGCAAAAAGATG
>JAAUUE010000372.1 GCA_012031635.1 Coleofasciculaceae cyanobacterium SM2_1_6
ATTTTTGAGTGTACACCTTAGCGGGGAAATTTATGGCTCCTTTAGTTGCAAACTATTATTTGACTTATCGTTGTAATGCCCGATGTCATTTCTGTAATATCTGGGCGTTAGAACCACCCAAGGAAGCAGATTTTGCCACCATTCAAAAAAACCTCCACGACTTGAAACGTCTAGGGGTTAAATATGTTGATTTTACTGGCGGTGAGCCGTTGTTGAGAGCTGATGTCGCCGAAATCTATGGTGAAGCAAAACGGCTGGGCTTTACTACCAGTATGACCACCAATACTATCCTATATCCGAAGCGAGCTAGGGAAATTCAAGGAATTGTAGACTTTCTCAATTTTTCCCTTGATGGGGCTGATGCCGATACCCATGACCATTCCCGTGGAGTCAAAATCTTTGATACCTTGGTGGAATCGGTAGAAATCGCCCTGTCCTTGGGAGAGTATCCTGTGTTAAACCATACGGTTACAGCCCAAAACTACGATCGCCTCGAAGAAATTGCGGATCTTGCCAAGAAACTAGGAGTCCGGGTCTGGTTAAACCCAGCCTTTACTGCCTATGACCACTACAACTCCAAGAAAAACCCCACGGGAGCGATCGCTCAAGCAATTGAGAGCGCAGCAAAGAAATTTAACAATCTCGGTTACAATAAGGCAGCGATAGCTTTAATTGAAGCTGGCGGCAATGACACCAAAAATCCTCGCTGCAAAGCCGTGGATGCTGTAATCGCCATTTCCCCCGATGATAAATTACTCCTGCCCTGTTACCACTTTGCCCAAGAAGGGGTAGCGATCGATGGTAATCTCTATGAACTCTACCGGGAGTCCGAAAAAGTAGAAGAATACCGTCAATCCCAAGGTAAGTTATCTGTCTGTGAAGGCTGCACGGTTTGGTGTTATTTGATTCCCAGTTTCTTTATGGGTATTGATAAATATTGGTGGCTAAATCAGATAACCTATGCAGGAGAATTCCTGGCAAGAAAACGATTCTTGCTACAACGAGCTTGAAGATATCAACTTCTTACTAGAAGACCTCTCTGAATCCGCAGAAGAGTTGACGAAGGACTTTTTTGTTGGTCAAGAAGGCAGGCGGCGTAAAGCCGCCCTAATTTTAGTAATGATTTGGTTAGTGGTAATCGCCCTCCACCTCCTCTCTTGGGGGTTTTGGGTGATTTCTGGCTTTGCAATATTCCTCTGGGGACAGGCTTGGCGAGTCGTGACAGCGAGACCCCCGAAGAAACCAGTACTTCCCCCTAATTCGATCGTCCCTGCGGATGTCCTCCCGGAGAACAACCCCAACACTCCAGAATACTTACCTAAAGTATCTCTGCTGGTAGCTGCTAAAAATGAAGAAGCAGTAATTGGTCGTTTGGTTAAAGCCCTATGTCAGCAAGACTATCCATGCGATCGCTCGAAGTCTGGATCATTGATGATGATAGCAGCGATCGCACACCCCAAGTTTTAGCCAAACTAACAGGAATTTCCCCAACTCCATACCGTCCGCCGGGCTGCCGGAGCTACAGGCGGTAAATCTGGAGCCTTAAATCAAATCCTTGCCCAAACCAAGGGCGAAATTATTGCCGTCTTTGATGCCGATGCCACTGTGGCTCCAGACCTTGTGCGTCAAGTAGTACCATTATTTACCACTGCCAAAATGGGAGCGGTGCAAATTCGCAAGGATATTGTCAACTGGGCAGATAACTTCTGGACTCTGGGGCAGAAAAATGAAATGGCGTTAGATAGCTACTTCCAACAGCAGCGCATTACCCTCGGGGGGATTGGGGAACTCCGGGGAAATGGGCAGTTTGTCCGGCGGCGGGCCTTACAACAGTGCGGGGGCTGGAATGAGCAAACGATCACCGACGACCTAGATTTAACCATCCGACTCCATCTCGACCACTGGGATATTGGCTTTCTGATTACTCCGGCGGTGGGCGAAGAAGGCGTAACCACCATGAAAGCTCTCTGGCATCAACGGAATCGCTGGGCAGAAGGCGGTTATCAGCGCTACCTAGACTACTGGCGTTTGATCATGAGTAATCAAATGGGCTGGCAAAAGACGATCGATTTGTTCTCTTTTATGGTGATTCAGTACCTCCTGCCGGCGGCGGCAATTCCAGATTTAATCATGGCTCTGGTGTTGGGCAAAGCACCCCTATTGGCTCCCTTGAGTGCCTTGACGATCGCCCTCCCCTTGGTGGGAATTTTCACTGGGTTACGGCGGATTGCTGCCCAAGATCATCAAGATCATCAAGATCATCAAGCTCCTAATCTTGCCGGAGATACAGCTTCGATCGACTTCGCCACTGCCCTCAAACAAAGTCTAATTGGGATTATTTACTTGTTTCACTGGATTCCCATCATGGCTAGTGTCACCGCTCGCATGTCCATCCGTCCCAAACGCCTAAAATGGGTGAAAACTGTCCATCGGGGAAATCTCTAGATTAAATTTCAGCAAATTTCCCCAAACCTCCCATAGCTCTTCAGTAAACTTTTAACAAGTAGTCATCAGGGAAAATTTTCATGGATGTCAAAGCCGCCGTTGCCTTCGAGTCGGGTCAGCCTCTGCGTTTAGAAACCGTACAGCTAGAACCACCTAGGGCTGGGGAAGTGCTGGTAGAAATCAAAGCCACAGGGGTTTGTCACACCGATGCCTACACCCTTTCTGGAGCAGACCCAGAGGGATCATTTCCCGCTATTTTGGGGCACGAAGGAGCCGGAGTTGTGGTGGAAGTGGGCGAGGGAGTGAAATCTCTCCGGGCGGGGGATCATGTGATTCCCTTGTATACCCCAGAGTGCCGCAACTGTGAGTATTGCTTGAGCAGAAAAACAAATCTGTGTCAGGCAATCCGCACTACCCAAGGACGGGGGCTGATGCCCGACGGCACTAGTCGCTTTTCCTTCGAGGGGCAACTCCTCCATCACTACATGGGGACTTCCACCTTCGCTAACTACACCGTGGTTCCAGAAATCGCCCTTGCCAAGATTCGGCAAGATGCCCCTTTTGATAAGGTGTGTTACATCGGCTGCGGGGTAACGACCGGAGTGGGGGCGGTGATTAATACTGCCAAGGTGGAAGCAGGAGCGACGGTAGTGGTTTTTGGTTTGGGGGGGATTGGGCTGAATGTGATCCAAGGCGCTCGCATGGTGGGGGCGGGGATGATCGTCGGCGTTGACCTCAATCCGAACCGGAAAGAGTTGGCAACTAAGCTAGGTATGACCCATTTTGTGAATCCCCAAGAGATCGATGGGGATTTGGTTGCTTACCTGGTGGAACTGACCAAGGGCGGGGCAGATTATAGCTTTGAGTGTATTGGCAATGTCCGAGTGATGCGGCAGGCTCTGGAGTGTTGCCACAAGGGTTGGGGAACCAGCATTATTGTCGGCGTGGCGGGGGCGGGGCAGGAGATTAGTACCCGACCTTTTCAGCTAGTCACGGGGCGGGTGTGGAAAGGGACGGCTTTCGGCGGGGCGAGGGGGCGGACGGATGTGCCGCACATTGTGGATTGGTATATGGAAGGCAAAATTAATATTGACGATTTGATTACCAAGGTGATGCCGATCGAGGAAATTAACGAAGCCTTTGATCTCATGCACCGAGGAGAATCCATCCGCACAGTCTTAACTTTTTAACTTTTAGCTTTTAACTTTTAACTTTTTAATTTGGGGTTTACCCATAAACTCTAGAAAACTTTGCCCATGTTACGTTTGTACCATTAACTAAAAACTATGGCGACCCAACTTACTTGTAAATCTGCCCAAGCCTGTTTTGGTGGGACTGTTGGTTTCTATAGCCATGCCTCCTCCAGTTGTGCTAGCGAAATGCGCTTTGCTGTCTATCAACCCCCCCAAGCTCAAACCCAGCCCGTCCCCGTGTTATATTTCCTTGCTGGCTTGACTTGCACCGAAGAAAATTTCATTACCAAAGCTGGAGCGATCGCCGGGGCAGCCCAAATGGGTTTGATGTTGGTGGCTCCCGATACTAGCCCTAGGGGGTTGGGGATTCCGGGGGAAGAGGATAGTTGGGATTTTGGCACGGGAGCCGGATTTTATGTAGATGCCACCCAAGAGCCTTGGGCAGAAAATTACCGGATGTATAGCTACGTGACCGAAGAGTTGCCAGCTTTGATGGCAGAGCATTTCCCCGTGACCGATCGCCGGGGAATCTTTGGACATTCCATGGGGGGACACGGAGCCTTGGTGTGCGGCTTGCGGCATCCCGATCGCTACCAATCGATTTCTGCCTTTGCGCCCATTGTTGCCCCGATGCAATGTCCTTGGGACAAAAAGCCTTTAGCAATTACCTTGGTACAGATCAAGACACTTGGGCAGCTTATGAT
>JAAUUE010000373.1 GCA_012031635.1 Coleofasciculaceae cyanobacterium SM2_1_6
AGGGGCTGGGGGATGAGGGGCTTTTTCCTTATTCACGCAAGAGGTCTAATTTAGAACTGATAACTGATAACTGATAACTGATAACTGATAACTGATAGTCTTAACGCCAGATTGCATCGGCAACCCTTGCTACATCAAACATTTCGGGGAAATCGTGGGCACGAATGATATCTGCGCCTTGGGCGATCGCTCCACAGGTGGCTGCGGCAGTTCCCCAGACCCTTGCTTTGGGTTCCGGTCGATCGAGAATCTTGCCAATGAAACTCTTCCGGGAAACCCCCACCAAAATTGGCACTCCCAGAGAGCGAAACCGGGCTAGATTCTGCAACAGGGTAATATTCTGCTCGGCAGTTTTGGCAAACCCAATCCCCGGATCTATGATCAAATGCTCTTGTTTGATCCCTGCTGCCAGAGACGCTTGCAGACGCTGGGCTAAAAATTCATACACTGCCGCCACCACATCTGCATAGTCTGTGAGGGTCTGCATAGTGGCAGGAGTTCCCCGGATGTGCATGAGGACAATCGGAATATCTAGAGCAGCAACGGTTGACAGCATGGCTGGATCGAAAGTGGCTCCAGAAATATCATTCACAATGTTTGCCCCGGCTTGAATTGCTTTCTCCGCAACTACGGCTCTGGTGGTATCCACGGAAATAGGTTGAGTAATCCCTTGACTTCTCAGGGCTTCGATCACAGGGACGACTCTCGAAATTTCGACGGGGAGGGAAACTTGCTCTGCGCCGGGACGGGTTGATTGTCCACCAATGTCAATGATGTCTGCTCCATGATTAACTAAGTGTAGAGCCTGATCGATCGCTCCCCCCAGAGAGTTAAATTGGCCACCGTCACTGAAGCTATCAGGGGTGACATTAAGAATGCCCATCAAGTAAGTCCGCTGCCCCCATTTGAAACCATTTATCATGGAAATTAGTCCCTAAAAGTTAAAATCTCTTGGTGATCGATCGCTATATTATGCCCATGTGTCAGAGGAGTGTTATGGAAAAACAAGCTATAAATTTACTTAAACAATTAAAATCATCAAAATTATCCCACAAGTCTCGGCTCCCCAGCTCCCCCAAATCAATCCTCCCCCTCTTTAGCGTCCTCGTCCTGAGTCTCACAGGCTTAGTTAGTTGCGCTCCCCCCTCAGGTAATACTCTCCCCACTACCCCTAGCCCAGAACTTTCCCCAAAAACTGAAGCCCCGGTCATCTCCCCAGCCCCAAAGGTTCAAAGCTCTGACCCAGAAATTTCTAAAGATGCTAAATCCCCTGCCCCAGAAGCCGACCAAGCTGCCAAATCTCCCATTGCTGCCCCGAAGCCAACGGTAGCCATTAATATCTATCAAGTGGATAACCAGTGTAGTGATTTTGTTGCCGAAAGTGTCAATTTACCCCAAGATAGCTCTCTGGAAATGGCGGTAGCGAGGGTGATTGAAAAAAGTAATATCAATGAGCTAAAGCTGACTAGTTATCAGGTGACCAAGGATCAATCTGGGGTTGCCACGATCGATTTCCAAGTAGAGGCAAGTTCCGTGAGAAAACTTGTCTCCCTGTCTAGCTGCGAGCAGCTCAATCTCTTTGGTAGCCTGCGGAAAACCCTGATGGAAAACTCAAATTGGCAGATCAAAGAGGTGAAATTTACTGAACAAGGTAAGGAAGTGGTGCTTTAAGACATTTCTGATATCTATTCAAGATTTAACATAATTTCTCAAAAATATCCCCCGACTCCAGAACAGAGAAGGGGTAGTTTCATAAAAGGGCAGTCTTATACCCTTCGGGAAGCCTTACGCCCCTTGTGGGAGAAGGGGATGAGGGGTATTTCTTATCCCGAACTAACGTTCTCTAATATCTGCCTTAGCAGAACTTGAGCTCAGGTTAAGAGGACATATTAAAAAATATTTTTCTATACCCTATCTAAATTTGCTTTTTTGGATTATAATCACCCCAGAGAACTAATTCATTAGTTAGCTGTGTATCTACACCCCACTTATGGAACTAGCGACAGTGGGCTTACAGGGACTTCTACAGAAAGATGGGTAAACTTCAGAAGGTCACTCTTGGGTTTTGGGTCGGGGTGGCGATCGCCGGAAATACTATATCTCTCCCAGCGATCGGACAATCTATCATTCGGGCTGCGGACGGCACAAGAACTAGAGTTGATGCTCAAGGCAACTTAATCAATATCACTGGCGGTAGTCCTTCTGGAGATGGTGCAAACTTATTTCATAGCTTCCAGCAGTTGAGTGTACCCACGGGTGTAACGGCAAACTTCATCGCCAGTCCCAATGTGCAGAATATTCTGGGGCGAGTCGTTGGTGGCAATCCTTCCATTATTAATGGTGTAGTTCAAGTTACAGGTAGTAATAGTAATCTATATCTGATCAACCCTGCCGGGATTGTTTTTGGGAATAACGCCAGTCTCAATGTCCCCGCAGCTTTTACCGCCACAACAGCGAATCAAATTGGCTTTAGTAGTAATAATTTCCTCAATAGTTTCGGGGCAAATAACTATCAAAATCTCACCGGAACTCCCAATCAATTTGTCTTCAATACATCTCTGGCTGGCAGCATAATTAATGCTGGGAATTTAACCCTGACTCCGGGGCAGCATCTCACTCTGTTGGGCGGAGCCATCTTAAATACAGGTAGCCTTGGGAGTTCTGGGGGAACTGTCACCATCATGGCAGTACCGGGGACAAATTTAGTGCGCTTATCCCAACCGGGAAATATCCTCAGCCTCGAACTTACGCCCCCAGCTAGTGGGGTGATTACTCCCTTGAGTCTGCCCCAATTACTCACAGGTAATAATAGTGTGATTGGGATTACCCTGAACCCCGATGGAACTCTGCCTTTTGCTGGTTTTGATACGCCTCTGAACCGGGGGAATACAGTGATGACTGGACGGATTAATACGGTTAATCGTAATCTAAATTTTCCGGCGATTCCGAGGGTACAGGTGTTGGGCGATCGCATTGCTTTGTTGAATGCAGTAATTAACGCAAACAGTATTTACGGTGGTGGTACGGTTCTCATCGGCGGGGAATACCTCGGACAGGGAATTATCCCCACAGCCCAGTTTACTTTTGCAGATACCAACACTCGAATTAGAGCCAATGGCATCGGTAATGCTAACGGCGGCAGGGTAATCGCTTGGGCCAATAATACCGCTCGCTTCTTGGGGACAATCAACGCAAGAGGTGGTGCTTTCGGCGGTAATGGCGGATTTATTGAAACTTCTGGGAAACTCAGCCTTGATATTTCGGGAATTAGGGTTAATGCCAGTGCGCCCTTGGGGAATCCGGGAGTGTGGTTCATTGATCCGACCCAAGTAGATATTGTTGCTGGAGCAGGGTTTACTGGTGGCACGTTTGCTGGGGGGATATTTACCCCCGATGGAGTTACTGATCCCACGACGATCGGGGCGGACTATATCACGAGTTTATTAAATGCCGGAACTTCGGTGTCGATCGAGACTAACCCCAATCCCGTCGGAGGCAGTGGCGATATCAATGTAAATAGCCCCCTAAATGTATCTCCCCCAGTTGGTGGTGCAACTTTGAGTTTGTTAGCAGCTAGAGATATTAATATCAATGCCGCAATTACCTCGGTTTTTAATACCAACCCCTTAAATATCAATCTCAACACCCTCACAGGTAATGTGAATGTGAATGCCCAAATTAATACTAGGGGCGGAAATTTTGTTGTGGATGCTCACAATTCCTTCTTGGCTAATGATTTGATTACTACCTTGTCCTCCAATAGCAACAGTGGCAATATTAATATCCGGGCGAGAAATGGCTCGATCGCAACCCAAGGATTACGGTCATCAAATACGCTAATTAACGGCGTGGCTGGCTCTGTCACTCTCAATGCTCCTGTGGGGATTTCTGTAGGTACAATCAATAGCTCTAGGCTTGGGGCTTTTTCAGGCAGTGGAAATTTTATTAATATCACTACCGATGGTTTGTTTCTGGCTAACGATACTCTCACTGCTCCACCTCTTTGTTTCGGGGCAAGTCTTTGTAGTTTTGGGAATGCTGCCAGTGGCAATATCACCATCCAACATGGCGGCGGAATAGTTACTCCCTTTGTGGTGGGCGGAGCTACCAATAATGGCACAGTGGGAGGAATTTACAGCACTGGTCTATTATCATCTGTCACAGTTCCTACACCACCAGCAGTTAATTCCTATCTGGCTAACACCATTACAATTGCCACTACTGTCCCATCCCCTTCACCATCCCCATCCCCTTCACCATCTCCATCCCCTTCACCATCTCCATCTCCATCCCCATCACC
>JAAUUE010000374.1 GCA_012031635.1 Coleofasciculaceae cyanobacterium SM2_1_6
AGCGTTGTGGGACGATGCGGGTGTTGGATATGACGCAGCCTGTGGATCTGGAGCGGATTTATACGGATGTGAATATCATCAAGGATGTGATCGGGCGCAGACGAATTGGCTATGAAGATGTGATGGAGGTTTGTACTCGTGAGCATTTCGATCGCTTCTTGGTGGGAACAATTCAAGAACGGGTGACGGGTTTTGCTGCGGTGGAGGAGTTTCAAAAGTTGGTGGTGTTGGGCAAGCCGGGGGCAGGGAAGACTACTTTTATGAAATATCTTGCCATGTCTTGCCTTGCGGGAAAGTTTCATGGGGAGCTTGTGCCGATTTTTGTGACCTTGAAGGTTTATGCGGAAACTAAGGGTAAACCGACTTTACAGGAATATATTTTTGCTGAGTTCAGGGATCGTGATGTGTCCGAGGAGACGGTGAAACGCTTACTGAAAGAAGGGAAAGCTCTGATCCTGTTGGATGGGTTGGATGAAGTCAAGAAGGAACATGATCGCCGGGTGAAGCAGGATATTGATAAATTTTCTAGGGATTGGCTGAAAAATCGGTTTGCCATCACCTGTCGGATTGCGGCACGAGAATATCAGTTTGAGAAATTTACCGAGGTAGAGGTTGCGGATTTTGGTAATGGGCAGATTAAGACTTTTGTAAATAATTGGTTCAAAGGGAAGGATGAGCCAAAAGCAGCCCGCTTGCTAGAGAAATTGAAAGATAACGAACCTGTGCAGGAATTAGCAAAAAGTCCTTTGTTGCTGACTCTGTTGTGTTTGGTGTTTGGAGAAAGGAATGATTTGCCCCCGAAGCGATCGGAACTCTACAAGGAAGGCTTGGAAGTGTTGATGAAAAAGTGGGATGCCAAGCGCAACATTGAACGGGAGCAGATTTATAAACACCTTTCCCCCCAAAACAAGGAAGATATGCTGGGGCAGATTGCTTTTAATACTTTTGTTAATGGTGAATATTTCTTTCGGCAGGAGGATTTGCAACACCAAATTAAGTACTATATTTGCAATCTCCCGGAAGCTGACGGTGATCCTGAAGTGTTGCGGGTGGATAGTGAAGTGGTGCTGAAAGCCATCGAGCATCATCATGGTTTGTTGGTGGAGCGAGCCAGAAATATCTATTCTTTTTCCCATCTAACTTTTCAAGAATATTTCACTGCACGGGAAATTGAACGGGAACGCAAGCTAGAAGACTTGATGCAGCATATTACCGATCCTCGATGGGAGGAGGTATTTTTATTAACGGCAGAAATGTTGAGGCGATCGGATAACTTTTTGCTGATGATGAAAGAAGCGATCGATCTCATATTGGCTGGGGATAAGAGATTGCAAGCATTTTTACTTTGGGTGGAGCAGAAAGTCAATTCATTAAGGACAGATTATAAATACAGAGATTTAGATATTGATATGTATAGATGCTCTGCTTTAAGAAGTTTTTACTTTTGTTCTTTTAGTAATATTGACTATTATTTTGAATCTAATCTTACCTATACTCTTGACTATCAATTTGCCCGTGATCTTGATATTGCAGATTCTTACAACCTTTACTTGAACATTGCTGCTAACTTTGACTTAAACCTTGAAATCTATATTATTCTGAAACGGACTCTTGCTTTTAAATTGGAAAGTAAACTCAGAAATATCCTCTCTTGTGAAAATATTAGAGATATTCATTTATCCCTCTCTCAATCTCTTGAATACGTCTCTAGGATAAGTGACAATATATTACAACAGGAATTACAAAAACTTAAGGATAGTTTGCCTAATCCAAACAGTGATTACGAAATCTACTTTCAATGGTGGAAAAATAATGGGGAAGAATGGAAAAATAAATTACGTCAAGTATGTATTAAATATTGCAACATTGGTCACGATTGGCAATTTACTGAATTACACTTGACACCACTCGAAAAGTATTACGCAGCTAATCACCTCCTTGTCCAGTGCATGAACCGCAGCTACGTCAGCAAACAAGTCCGGGAAGAAATTGAAGCAACCCTCTTGTTGCCAAGGGAAAAGTAAAAAGGCAAAGGGTAAAAGGTAAAAGTTGGAAATGTTTTTGGGATGGGAAATTGTTCGTTAGCAACCAACTAAACTCAAGTATCAGCAATCCTCATTATCTACATTTAATTGAATTGGTATTAGACATCACTTCGTCGAATTGGAAGTTTACGAACGCGCACATAATCATCGCTAATAGTAACTGCTACGCCCTCTATCAGTTCTGTTTCTAAAGTAGGTAAAACATCTAGAAGTTTTTGAGCAACTACATCAGGTTTAGCAGAAGATAACCGCAATGTAATCAGACTCGGCGACCCATAATTACTGAGAGCCACCAGCATGGAAAAATCTAAGTCTTGTGTTAAAACGACTTTGCCTTCTTCTCTAGCAAGTTCCAATATCTCTGCGTCAGTAGCAGTCGCAGGCAACAAATCGGTAGTGCGTACTATGTCATAGCCGTGTGACGTTAAAGTTGCAACTGTCAAAGGAGAAATATGAACGTCAGCCAGCAAAAATAGATTACTCATGCTGAGGTGATGCTAACAATCCGATCAGATACAGCCCAAGCTGCATAATTAAGAGCCTGACGAATATCTTCCTCCTCCAACTCTGGGTAAGCATCCAAAACTTCCTGAATAGATAACCGACTAGCCAACAGCTTTAGAACAAATCCCACAGTGATCCGCATTCCCCGAATCGTTGGTTGTCCAAGGCATATCTGTGGATTAACGGTAATCCGGTCTAACTCACTAATCACTGCAAGACTCCTGATGTAGGCTTTTCTTCTATAGCTGCTTCCAAAGTTACCTTCATAGACATACCTCCAAGTTTAATGACTAACATTTGAGTTGTAGGAGAACGAACTGCACTGGACTATACCAACATTATAGCAGCCCTCGTTTTCTAAGCTTGGCTAGAATATCTAGGGAATTTAGAGACAACGGGCAGATTATTAGAGACATCGACTTTCCCGATCATCGCCGTGCCGACCATACCAATCCCCACCAACATCGCTATAATCAACTTACAGGAAAGCGACAGGCAGCCAAATTACCATAGCTTTATAGAGTAAATTAATGATATCGAATATTCCTATTACCGAAGCAAAGCACGAGCTAAACTCCTTACCCGAAAAGCTCACCCAGCAAGGCGGAACCCTCGCCATCACCCGCAATGGCAAACCCGTCTTAGCCGTGATGACATGGGAGCATTACGAAGCAATTCTCGAAACCCTAGAAATCTATGGTGATGCTGACCTGATGACTAACTTACGTCAGGGGATTATCGAGGCAAAATCAGCCCAAGGCATAGATTGGGAATTGGCAAACAAAACCTAGATTTATAAAATCTTGTAATGTATCGCATAGTCATTCAGCCTACAGCCCTCAAACTCCTGAGAGAAATTAACGATCGCCGTATTCGACAAAAAATTGAGGAGACTATAGATGGTACAAACCCCCACAAAACCAATCACCTTAGAAGAATTTCTCCATCTGCCAGAAACAGAACCGGGGAGCGAATACATCAATGGCAAAATCATCCCCAAACCTATGCCCCAAGGAGAACACAGTGCTCTGCAAACCGAGTTAGCCTCAGCCATTAATTTAGTTCTCAAACCTCAAAAATTAGGTTCTCAAACCTCAAAAATTAGGTAGAGCTTTTTCAGAACTACGCTGTACTTACCCTACGGGAAGCCGCAGTAGCGTCTATGGTGGCTCTTCCATCATTCCTGATGTTTCCGTGTTTCAATCCAGTAGAATTCCTCGAAAAGAGAATGGTGGTGTCGCAAATATTTTTAATCTTCCTCCAGATTGGTCGATCGAAATCCTCTCACCAAGCCAGAGTCAAACTAAAGTAACAAAAAATATTCTCCACTGCTTAAACTACGGAACCCAGATGGGATGGTTAATTGATTCCCAAGAACAGTCTGTCTTTGTCTACCTCCCAGACCAACCTACTAGGGTTTATGACCAATCAAATTCCAGCCTCCCAACCCCCAAATTTGCCCAAGATTTCGACATTACCCTAGAGAGCTTGTTTGCTTGGCTACTAGATTAAATTAACCGGTAGTCATGAATAGTAATGGTAATGGTGTAAACTAGAAAATATAAATATCTCATCAATTATTCTTATGAACTGTTATTCTTATAGAAATCGCCGTAAAACCCACTGGCTTTAGCCGTGGGATATAAGGCGGGTTAGCGTAGGTACGTAGCTAACCAAATCCATACTATGGTATGATGAATTTGTGCTGAACAAGTAGGCGTATCAA
>JAAUUE010000375.1 GCA_012031635.1 Coleofasciculaceae cyanobacterium SM2_1_6
CTCTTACTCCCCTTCTCCCTAGGGATAAGGGGCTGGGGGATGAGGGGCTTTTTCCTTATTCACGCAAGAGGTCTATTGCTATAAAAAATTTCACCGGAGCGATCGAGTTTTTTACCATGATCTTTTTACCATGATCAAAAAATCCCCCCGGCAACATAGCTAGGGGGATTATTGTATTCAAAATTTTACTGCATATGCAGTCCGATCGTATTTCCTTCGGTATCGACAATCAAAGCCATAAATCCATATTGTCCGATCGACATTTTTGCCTGTTTGATTTGCCCACCAGCAGCGACAACACGATCGGACTCTACCGCAACCTCATCGCAGTGAAAATAGGGGATCGTGCCACTGCCACCGGATTTGAATCCTTCCATCTTCACCAATGCACCAGAAGCACCCCCCTTATCCATAGCCATGGGAAACGTCCACATTTCCATACCGGGACTTTCGAGATTCTCCAGTTTTACTTGGAACACAGACTCATAAAAGCTTTTCGCCCGATCCATATCCTCTACATAAATCTCACACCAAACAATGGGATTGGATGTCATCATAATTTACCTCTCATTTTTGCAATAACGGTGTTTTTTTGAAATAAAAATCAGAGCTTGACTATTTGGGTTTCATCATTAGGCTGATTACCTAGACAACTATAGTACAGATGTACTTACTTGGCAATATTATTGAGAACTGGCTGCATCAATAATTTGAGCCAACACATTGAAATTAAGCAGATTAATCGCCCCATCCTTGAGAGGATTGGCGGGGGTTTATTCTAGGTAATTCCAAAACCTACTAAAATAGCTGGGAAATTTTCACAGAGGGAGTTGGCGTTAGCCTTGTGGATCAAATCGAGGTAATTTCTGGATCGGGGACTTAGGTCACTTTTTAGGTAGAGTCGATGGATATTTTATCTGTGCTGGTGGATTTTCAGCCATACGAGAAAAGTAGTTAAAGTAGTTGAGTTAGTATCCGGTTGATCTGCTTGATCTGCACCTTTGATAATTGCCCAGTAGGGATCGGCGGGGCTGGATACAGTGATTTTGCCCCCCATTTGCTCTAGGAGTTGTTGGGCGATCGCCAGCCCTAGCCCAGTTCCCGTGATCTCTCCAGACTCTTGCACTCCCCGGTAGTGGCGCTGAAACAATTTGGGCAAATCCGCCGCCGGGATTCCTGTACCCGTGTTGGTAATGGCGAGGCAGAGAGGTAGAGAAGAAGGAGGTAGAGAAGAAGGAGGTAAAGGAGGTAAAGGAGGTGAAGAAGGTAGAGGAGGTGAAGGAGGTAGAGGAGGTGAAGGAGGTAGAGGAGGTGAAGAAATTAGAGGAGGTGAAGAAGGTAGAGGAGGTGAAGAAATTAGAGGAGATAAGGGAGAAGTTTCTTGGTTGGGGATGTTTTGATTTGGCGAATTGGTAAAGTTCGGAGAATTGGCAGAATCAGCAGAATTGGTAGAGTTAGATTGAGAATAATCAAGGGTTTTTAGGAAGATGGAGCCACCGGAAGGAGTGTATTTGAGGGCATTATCTAGAAGATTGCTTAATACCTCCCTCAGTGCTGCTGCATCTGCCATTATGGGGGGAAATTTCCTTGGTAATTCGGCGAAAAACTTTAAGCCCCGGTCTTGGGCGATCGCTTCCACAGAAATTAACAACGGGGCAAGGACAGTATCCACGTCTACCACGGTGAGTACCAGAGGTTCGAGAATCTGGGGTGTTTCCGTGGGGAGATCAATGGATTGATTTGAGGATTCCTGAGATTCTGGAGTATCAAGAGACTCTCTGGCAGAAGAGGCTGGCAATAGGGCGGGAGTTAATCTTTCTTGGAGGGATTGGTGTTCTACTTCGATTTCTCGATCGAGCTGTACTAATAGAGATTGGAGGCGATCGCTCTCTTGGACTAAGCCGACAATGAGGGATCTATGGGGATTATTAGGTAATAGTTTTTTGAGTAATAACTTGCCAAAGGTTTTGATCGCCGTGAGGGGATTACGAATTTGGTGGAGGAGATTATTCAAATGGTCTCGATGATCGGCAGCTAAGCCCCGTTGCTGTTTGAGTTGTTGACTTAGCCAATGGGAACGCTGATCCAGCAGTCTGGCGATCGCTAAACTATCGGCAAATTTTTCCACCGCCCCCAATTCCTTTGCCCGCCATGGTCGATCGCTCCGCCCCGTCACCAACAAACCCATCGCCAACCCTTCATAAACCAAAGGCACCACTAACTGCCGTTGCCAAGTTCCCTGCTCATCCTGCCAAGCATTCTCGTAGGCGGTATCCTCCAGCAACAACGGCTCTGGAAACTGGGACAGAAAACCACTAAGTCTGGGGACTGGAACTAACTGCCCCGAAGGATTAGGATCGTCCTGTTCATACCTCTCTGGTTGCCATCCCTCCTGGGGATCGGGGCAAACCGCTACAGGAATTAGTTGCTCCCCAGAAAAATCCTCCGTCAAATACACCATACTCAAGCCCGCCCCACAGGTTTGATTGAGGAGCGCAAGCTGAGTTTGACACAAAGTAAGAAATTCCTGACTAGGGCTTGTGAACATGGAGGAGTAGCAGGTTTGAAACAGCACATCTACTCAAACCTGATCAGGCTGTACGATGGAGTGATTTACTAAATACCTAGAAGTTGAAATTTGCCATGATGGGTGACCAGGGACTCGAACCCTGAACCAACGGATTAAGAGTCCGATGCTCTACCATTGAGCTAGTTACCCTCGAATTAGTGTGGACTAGTTTTAATTATTCCAGCTTTTTCATCATAATAGAATTAGTGGCAAAATACAATAAGTTGATGGCTCTAACTTTATGACTGTAACTACCCAAAAACTTACCTTTGAGGAATATCTGGAATACAGCAATGGTACAGATACCCGCTATGAACTGGTCAAAGGAGAACTAGTCCCCATGAGCCTAGGCACAGGAAAACACGGCAGAATTATAAAATTGTTAGAACGGATCTTTGATGCAGAAATTGCTAGATCGCAGACACAGTGGGTTTCCCTAGCTTTGGTTGTTGGGGTTCGATCGCCCAGAGGTGGAAAATTATCCACTTCTCGAATTCCTGATGTAGTGGTGATTCCTGAACTCCAATGGCAGAGCTTGCAAAACCGTGAGGCAGTGATTGATTTGGGTGAGCCACCACCCTTGTTAGTAGTAGAAGTAGTCAGCCCTCGTACCCGTAATACGGATTGTCGCCTCAAGGTAGCTGAGTATGATGTATTGAATGTTCTTGAATACTGGATTGTAGATCCCCAAGAAGAAAAAGTTACTATTTTCACCCTAGCGCCTCTGCCCGATGAAGGTTTTCAAGAACCAGAAATATTCACCGGAGAAATGAAGTTGCGATCGACCACTTTCCCCAATCTAGAACTTACGGTTACTCAATTATTTAACTAAAAACTATAGCAGTCCTATTGCGGCTGCTTTGATGGCAAAAATGCGAATTGCACCGGGCGATCGTCCCAAAGTTAAAGCTGAGTGTTTAAGAATTTTGGCAACATTGCGGTTAGACCCCGCCCGGACTCGATTGATTTCTGGGTTTGTAGATACCTATCTACGGCTGAATGCCCAAGAGAAAGAGGTATTTCAATCAGAGCTTGGTAAACTAGAAGAAAGAGAACGAGAGGGGATTATGGAGATTACCACCAGTTGGCTAGAGCAAGGTATTGAGCAAGGTATTGAGCAAGGCGTTCAAAGAGAAGCTAAGTCGCTCATTTTTCGGTTGCTTAATCGGCGAGTGGGTGAGTTGCCGGGGCGGGTACGATCGCAAATTGAGGCACTACCCCTAGCTGAGTTAGAGGCTTTAGCAGAAGCATTGTTAGATTTTTCTGGTTTACCTGATCTAGAAGCGTGGCTGGCCAAGGATACCTAAAAAGTAATATCAACACTGGCTATTTTGTTTTTACCTGCCATTCATCACTAGATATTTCCGTTAGATCGATCGATCGTCGACAGATTTTTTTGATATCTTGGGACGATAAATTTATTTCAATAAATGCCTCATTGCGTAATTGGCGACTATACCGAAAAAGGTTATACCATTTCACGAAATAGCTGATACATATAGAGCCTCTATAATAAATTCCCATCCAGTGATAGAACCTACTACTTTATTGCTTAGTTTTTTTAGACAAACCCCCAGCGCTTCTCTCAATTCCTCCAAACTATTGAAACATTCCCACCTCAGCATTCTCTTTATCTCTAACCATAGCCTTTCTATCGGATTTAC
>JAAUUE010000026.1 GCA_012031635.1 Coleofasciculaceae cyanobacterium SM2_1_6
AGATCGGCAGTGGTTTAAGTCTCGCTACGGGATCGAGACAACAGAAACCCCCCGGAGTCAGGCTTTTTGTAGTCATGCCATTCTCCAGCCAGAGGATGTGATGGTGGTTGCTGATGCTTCAGAAGATGTGCGTTTTGCGGAAAATCCCCTAGTTACAGAGATTCCGAACATTCGTTTCTATGCTGGTGCGCCCTTGGTAACTAGCGATGGTTTTGCCCTAGGAACTTTGTGCGTCATTGATCAAGTCCCCCGGCAGCTTAGTGAAACTCAAATCAAAGCTCTCCAAGCCCTAAGCCGTCAAGTAATTGCCCTACTAGAGCTACGCTACCAAGCAAACCAACTCCAAAAAGAGATCAAGCTCCGGGAAGCCGCCACCGATCTTGCTGCGGCCAAAAATATTGAACTAGAAGCGACGATCAATCAACTTCATCAAGCTCAAGCTACCTTGGTGCAATCAGAAAAAATGTCTGCCCTCGGACAACTAGTGGCCGGCATTACCCATGAAATTAATAATCCCATTAGTTTTATCTCTGGCAACCTTGAGCATTGCAAGGGTAATATTGTCTCTTTGCTTAATTTGATCAAACTCTATCAAGAGACTTATCCCGAAGCTCCCCCTCAAATCATTGAGGAGGAAGAGGCGATCGACCTAGAATACCTCTACCAAGACTTGCCCAAACTCCTGAGTTCCATGAAAAATGGGGCAGTGCGAATCCGAGATATTGTCAAGTCTCTGCGGACTTTTTCCCGTCTTGATGAAGCAGGCAAAAAATCGGTGGATATCCATGAAAATTTAGATGCGATTATTCTGCTGTTGCAAAATCAAATTCAAGGCTCGATCGATAGTCCGGGGGTAAAAATTATTAAAAACTACAACGCATTTCCCTTCTTAGAATGTGATCCCGGACTCCTCAATCAGGCTCTGATCAATATTTTTCATAATGCCTTGGATAGTCTCAGACAAAAAGCCGGACAAAATCATCTCCAGAATAATTTCCAAGCTGATCCTACGGAAGAACCCAGCACAATCACCATTACCACCACTCCCATCACCAAAGCCGGAAAAGCTGCGATCGAGATTCGCATCAAAGATAACGGGCTGGGGATTCCCCCGACAACTCAGCAAAGAATATTTGATCCCTTCTTCACTACCAAAGCTGTGGGAAAAGGGACAGGCATGGGTTTAGCCATTAGCTATCAGATTATCTGTGAGCGCCATCAAGGCAGTCTAGAAGTTTTCTCACCGCCCGATCGAGGGCTTATGGATGAAGCGACCAATAGTAGCGTTGCAGGTAGTGGTGCTGAGTTTGTTATTCAACTGCCCCTAGAAACGGCAATCCCCTAAAGTCGGCAGCAATTATCCAGCAATTAGGCAGCAGTTTTCCAAGTTTCCGAGAACCAAGAACAGTGGTAGGATTGATTAAATTAATTAAAATTAAGAAGAACCTTATCCTCATTAAAAATGCTTATGCGTCCCTATTTATCCCGGTTAATTGCCCTATTGCTAGTTGTGGTTGTTGGTTTGATGGGTTGTGCCAGCAATCCCTCTACTCTTTCTGGAAACTACCGAGAAGACACTCTAGCAGTAGTCAATAGCCTCAGAACTGCCATTACCATTGCTGATAATGACCCCGAAAAAGCGACGGCTCAAGCTGAAGCCCGGCAAAAGATCAATGATTTTGCATCTCGCTATCGCCGGGAAGGGGCCTTGACAAAATTAAGCTCTTTTACAACTATGCGGACAGCCCTCAATTCCCTTGCTGCTCACTACAGTTCCTATCCCAACCGTCCCCTACCCAAAAAACTCAAGGAACGTCTAGAATACGAATTTAAGCAAGTAGAAGCCGCCCTCAATCGTGGAGCTTAGGGGTAATTTGCTTTAGATAGAGCGAAAAGATAGAGCGAAAAAATACCTAGCGAAAAGATAGAGCGAAAAAATACCTAGCTAGAGAAACTACAGCCTCTCCTCACTCAGATTACTATCATTAACGTAGTAGCAATTGCGTCCAGATTGCTTGGCTTGGTAGAGGGCCCGATCGGCTGCCGAGAGTAGATCGATCGAAGACCTTTGAGGCGTAGCCAGCATGGTACAAATTCCTAAACTGACAGTGATGTAATGCTCGACAGTAGAGGTGCGGTGGGGGATTTGCGCCGATCGTACCTCTTTTTGAATATCCTTGCTACCTGTACTGCCCCAGCCACACTGGTATTTGGCAACACCAATACAAATTCCTCACCACCATAGCGAGCAACTAAATCTTGAGGACGTTTCACCGCCCGCCTAATCGCCTCTGCAATCTGCGCTAAACATCCATCTCCCGCCGGATGTCCGTAGGTATCATTGTAATTTTTGAACTGGTCAACGTCACAAAGAATTAGGGAAATTTCCTCTTCCTTTTGGATTGATTGCTCCCACTCTTGCTCAAGATACTGATCAAACTGGCGACGATTGGCAAGCCCTGTCAACCCATCTCTACTCGCCAACTGCCGGAAGCGATAGTTAGCTTGGGCAAGGGCAATTTCTACCCGGCGGCGGCAATCTATCTCCTTTTGGAGCAGAGTATTTTGGCGTTCCAGTAATAAATTTTGTTTTTGGAGTTGCTCTTGCATATCCTGCAACAGGAGTTGGTACTTAACCCGTACCAGCACTTCCTCCGCTTGAAAAGGCTTAGTAATATAATCCGCTCCCCCCGCCTCAAAACCCTTGATCTTTTCCGTGGCTTGCTCCAAGGCACTGATGAAAATCACCGGAATTGTTGCTGTCAAAGATGAGTTTTTTAGTTGTTCGCAGACTTGGTAGCCACTCATTTCTGGCATCACCACATCAAGGAGGACTAGATCAGGAGTCTGGCGATCGCAGGCAAGCAGAGCCATTGCCCCATTCAAAGCACTGCGGACTTGGTAGCCCTGACTTTTGAGTATAATAGTCAGCAATTGTAGATTTGCGGGGGTATCATCCACAATCAAAATATTTTTTTCAATGGCAATTTGAGGAGTTAGAAATTGTCGCAGGGCGTTCATAATCTAAACCTGATGGATAATTTCAATAATTCTTTCAAACTGAAAATCTCGAGCCAAATCATTGAGGATCGTGGCTAGACCTTTTTGTTTTGAAGGAATCTGGGCAACGAGCTGCAAGATTAATTCATCGCTACCTTGAGCCGCAGCTTGCCGGAGTTGCTCTAACCAGTCTGGGGGTCTTTGGTGGAGGAGTTGGATCATCTCTGCCTGGGTAGTTGCTTGAGGAGGATGGAGTTGGTGGCTTTGGTTAGCTAAGGATTCTTGATAGGTATATCTTAGTTGTAGGCATTGCTCTATCTTGTTAAGTAACATACTAGATTGTAAAGGTTTTAGAATGATATCATTACAACCTGCTGCAAGGATTTGTTGTTTTTGTTCTTGGAAGGCAACGGCGGTGAGAGCCAAAATATAGGTGGGCTGGGGCAGGTTGAGTTGTCGTTCTCGATCGCGAATTATCCGGGTTGCTTCGTAGCCATCGAGGGTAGGCATTAACATATCCATCAAAATCAAGTGGGGATGCCAAGACTGCCAGAGGGCGATCGCTTGGAGTCCGTTCTCTGCTTCGTTAACTGTAAAACCCACCGGACTCAGAATTCTATTGACTAACAATCGATTTTCTGGCACGTCATCCACCACCAAAATTCGATAACTTTCCTGTCCTGATGCCAAGGCAAGAACTTGGGATGCGGAATTACCGGGGTTAGGGGAGGGTTGGCTAGGGGCAACAAGGGCATCAATGGCAAAACTAAAGGAACTCCCCTCTGGGGAACTTTCCACTGCAATATCTCCCCCCAACAACTGCACGTACTGGTTACTAATGGGCAGTCCCAAGCCAGTCCCCTGTTGAGACTTGATTCCAGAGTTAGTCTGCCGGAAGGGTTGAAATAGGAGGAGTAGCTCTTGAGGCTCAATACCAACGCCCGTATCTTTAATCTCAAAGAAAAGACGAATTTGGCGATGAGGCTCTACGTCATGCATAGCCTCTAAACCTTCTAGCTCTTCTTGAACTAGGCTAGCTCCGGCTTCCACTAAATCTCCTTCCCCTTCATCTAAATCTTCATCTAAATCTTCTTTACCTTCATCTAAATCTTCTTTACCTTCTTTACTTTCTCTACTTTCTTTACATTCTTCTAAATCTTCTAAATCTTCTCTACTTTCTTTACCTCCTTTACCTTCTTTACCTTCTTCTAAATCTTCTTTACCTTCTTTACCTTCTTCTAAATCTTCTTTACCTCCTTTACTTTCTCTACTTTCTTCCCTCACCGTCAAGCTAACTAATCCTTGACTCGTAAATTTAATGGCATTGCTCAGGAGATTGATCAAAACTTGGCGGAGTTTGCCTTCATCAGTAAAAATAGACTCTGGGAGATGACGATCGCAGTTAAACACCAGTGCCAAACCCTTGCTTTCTGCCTTGAGCCGGAACATGGATTCTAGGTTGCTCAGCATGGTATGCAAACTAAAGGCATTGGGACTGAGGACGACCTTCCCTGCCTCAATTTTGGACATTTCTAAAACATCATTAATCAGTCCCAAAAGATGGCTCCCCGCCCGGTTAATGATTTCTAGGTATTGCTGGTGTTCACTGGATAGAGTCGTATCTCGGTTCATGATTTGGGCAAATCCCAGAATTGCATTGAGGGGAGTCCGTAGTTCATGGCTCATATTGGCGAGAAATTGACTCTTGGCGAGGTTGGCTGAGTCGGCAGCGATCAGGGCTTGGCGGAGATTATCGGTCTGTTGTTGAGTTTGATTGAGGAGTTCGGCTTGCTGGAGAGCGACTCCCAACTGGAGGCTGATCTGGAGGACAGTGTTTACTTCTTGGACTTGCCACGATCGAGGCTGGGAGTTTTGGTAACTAGCCAGAAGTCCCCAGAGCCTATCCCCTAGACAAATTGGCACCGTCAGGTAGGCTTTTGCTTGAAAACGGTTTAGCAAGTCTACATAACACTGCGGGAAGCCCCGTTGATGAATATCCTCGACTGCTAGGTAATTTACCCCACATTGATAGAGACCACCAGCAGTTTCTTGGAGATAGGTATCTTTGACCGTTGGTATAGCCTCTCGTTTCGAGAATCGTTGCAATTGCCCCACGGCACAGGCGGGATCATCAAGACTATGATCCGTCATCTCTGGTTCTAGCCTTTGGGTATTCATGAGGGAAATCCATCCCTTCCCCACGGATTCGGCGACAAATTCTCCACTCCAGTCGGGGCTAAATTGATAGATCAGGACTCGATCGCATTTAATCACCTGCCGCAATTCTTCCACGGTGGAGTTAAAAATTGTCTGGATATCTAAGCTCTGGCGGATGCGTTGGATTGCTGTCGTTAAAGCCCGGTCTCGGTGGACGGTTTCTTGCAACATCAATTCTGATTGCTTGCGATCGCTCACATCCCGCCCGACAAAAATCACCGAATTTTCCTTCAAAGGCGAAAGGGTGGCATCAAACCAGAGGCAGCGTTCCTCAATTTCTAGGGAATAATCAAACTGCTCTGTCACCCCTGTAGCGAGGACTCTCTGGACTCGATCGACCCAATCTACTTGAGCCTGAAAAAACTTATCAATAGTGGCATTAACTATGGCTAAATGCTGGTCATTACCTACCTTGGTGCTAACGGGAGCCACATCAATGCTTTCTAGGCTTTCCCAAGAGCCACCAGCCAGATGCACTGTCAGGATCACATCGGTCATCGCCTCAAAAATACCCCGGATTTTGCTCTCAGAACTTGCTAACTTTTCTTCGAGGAGTTTGCGTTCATTAATTTCCCCTTGGAGTTCGTAATTAACCGTAGTCAGGCGGACTGTCTGGTCATTGACTAAATGCTTGAGGGTAGAAATCGTTTGGTAAACTTCGAGGGGATCGATCGCCGCCAACAGATTAGATTGCGTAATCACCCCCGCCAATTCCCCCGCCGCATTGCTGACTACCAGACGCCGGACTTGTAGCCGTTGCATCATCTGGTGGGCCACCCACATAGAATCGGTCAACTGCACCAGAAATAAAGGCGTACTCATGACGGAACCCGCCGTAGTATGGCTCAAGTCCAGCCGCCGACAATGGAAATTTAGCACATCCCGCTCGGTGACTACCCCCACAGGAATTAAAGCAGTATATTCTTCAATCCCGGAAGAGTTGGCTCGCTGTCGCAGGTGCGTCTGGGTAATCACCACACAACTGATACTATGCTGGCTCATGAGTTGGGCTATTTCTAACAAGTTAGTCCGGGGCTGGGCATAAATCACTTCCGGGGACATCACCTCCTGCACTTGCTTTAACCGAAACAAGTCTACAGGTTTGAGAATATTCCGGATAGTTTGGGAAGTAACTAAGCCAACCAGATGGCCACGATCGTCCACCACGGGCAGGTGTCGGACTCGATGCTCCCGCAAAATATGGGTCAGAGCCATAATATCCTCAGCCTGTTCTTCCCGGATGGTGATTAAGTTTCTCGTCATCACTCCCGACACTGGGAGGTGGAGCAGATCCGTTTCGGCAGCGGTCAAGCGGACAATATCCCGCTCCGTCAACATCCCCAAGAGCACCGTCGCCCCTACTTGGTTGGCAACGATGAGAATACAACTCCGGCAACCTTGACTCATCATGGCGATGGCATCGGGCATCAGAGTATCTGGGGTTGTGGCGAGGGGATGACGATCGATCACTGAGGCTGCTTCCCAGCCGGGGGCTTGAAGATTTTCTTGACTATGCTGATTGACTTCGTTATCCAAATTATCCAAGGGATTAACTCAAGATGTTACTAACACAAACTTCGGCAATAGATTCTAGTTCTGAGGGCAGTTGTCCGGGGGCTGCGCCTTGGACGATGGCTAGAAACTGTTCGAGGGTATAGGTACTCTGAATGGTATCGATCGAGCATTGGCAATAACGTTGGACTAATTCTGAGGGAATATCGTTCCCAGAAGCACTACTGACACAGGAGTCCATGTAGATAGCGACTAATTCAGGAGGATAGGCATTTTGAGCGAGGTAGACAGCAGAATTATTGGTGGGGGCGGTGGGAACAGCAGGGGCGAGAGGACTGGCTGCGAGGGAAGTTGTAGGCAGGAGAGAAACTGGCAACAAACAGGCAGCAATGGCGATCGACCGGAGTTTTAGATACATAGTTTTAAGGTTTTGGATTTCATAGTTAAAACGTAGCAGAGAGTCAGTCAGTCCAACTTAACAAATATCAAAAACAGATGTTGGGGAATAGCTAGTAAACTAGTTTAGTCAATTATGTTGATTGTTTTGCCTACTTTGCTCATTTTAACTTATTAATATCTTTAAGCCCTATGCCTGAATCTCATCCTGAATCCAATATAGAATCTGTTTTACAGGAAAAACGCTTATTTGCACCGCCCCCAGCCTTTGCCAAATCTGCTCAGGTGTCTAGCTTGCAAGCCTATCAAGAACTGTTCGATCGAGCCGCCGCCGACCCAGCAAAATTTTGGGGAGAACTAGCCCAGCAGGAACTCTCTTGGTTTCAGCCTTGGGATACGGTGTTGGATTGGCAGCCGCCCTTTGCTAAATGGTTTACTGGAGGCAAAATTAATATTTCTTATAACTGTCTCGATCGCCACCTGACCACTGGTTACAAAAATAAAGCCGCCCTGATCTGGGAAGGAGAACCCGGAGATTCTTGCACCCTCACCTACGCCCAACTCCATCGGGAAGTTTGTCTAATGGCAAATGTCCTCAAGCAGCTAGGAATAGCCAAGGGTGATCTGGTGGGAATCTATATGCCCATGATCCCCGAAGCAGCGATCGCCATGCTCGCCTGTGCCAGAATTGGAGCGCCCCACACGGTGGTCTTCGGGGGATTTAGTGCGGAGGCTCTGCGGGACAGGTTAGTAGACGGAAAAGCAAAACTGGTGATCACTGCCGATGGCGGCTGGCGCAAGGATGCGATCGTGCCCCTCAAAGACCAAGTAGACAAAGCCCTAGATGATAACCACGTTCCCACCGTTACCAATGTGCTGGTAGTTGAGCGCACCAAGCAAAAAATCTCTATGCAAATGGGGCGAGACCACTGGTGGCATGACCTGAAACAGGGGGTGAGCGCCGTCTGTCCAGCCGAACCCATGGATAGCGAAGATTTGCTGTTTGTTCTCTACACCAGTGGCAGCACGGGCAAACCCAAGGGCGTTGTCCACACCACGGCGGGCTACAATCTCTACACCCATATCACTGCTAAATGGATTTTTGATCTCAAGGATACCGATGTTTATTGGTGTACCGCCGATGTGGGCTGGATTACAGGGCATAGCTATATTGTTTATGGACCTCTATCTAACGGGGCAACAACGGTGATGTATGAAGGGGCGCCCCGGGCTTCTAGTCCCGATTGTATGTGGGAATTGATCGCCAAGCATGGGGTGACAATTTTCTACACTGCGCCGACAGCCATTCGATCGTTCATGAAACTAGGTGAACATCTCCCTAATAAACACGACCTCTCTTCCCTGCGCCTCTTGGGAACCGTGGGCGAACCCATTAACCCGGAAGCATGGATGTGGTATCACCAAATTATTGGCAAGGGCAAATGCCCGATCGTGGATACCTGGTGGCAGACAGAAACTGGCGGCATCATGATTACAGCCCTGCCGGGAGCCATTCCCACCAAACCCGGCTCCGCTACCCTGCCGTTTCCGGGGATTATTGCCGATGTGGTAGACCAGGCAGGGGAACCCATCACCAACGAAAGCGGCGGTTATCTGGTGATTCGCCATCCTTGGCCCGGCATGATGCGGACGGTATTTAACGATGACGATCGCTTCCGGCGCACCTACTGGGAACACCTCAAACCCGAATCTGGAGCCTCCCTCTACTTTGCGGGGGATGGCGCCCACAAAGACCGGGATGGTTATTTCTGGGTCATGGGGCGGGTCGATGACGTGATCAGTGTGGCGGGGCATCGCTTAGGAACTATGGAGATTGAATCGGCGCTGGTATCCCATCCGGCGGTGGCGGAGGCGGCGGTGGTGGGTAAACCTGACGAGATCAAGGGGGAAGAAATTGTGGCGTTTGTCACCCTTGAAGGCAGCCATCAGCCCAGTGATGACCTTGCTAAAGCCCTCAAGCAGCACGTAGTTGGGGAAATTGGGGCGATCGCTCGTCCGGGGGAAATTCGATTTACCGAAGCTCTACCCAAGACTCGATCGGGGAAAATCATGCGCCGTTTGTTACGTTCCCTCGCCTCTGGTCAAGAAATCACCGGAGATACTTCCACCCTAGAAGACCGGGGAGTCCTCGACAAACTCCGCAGTGAAGCGTAGGTATAAAAAATATTAAGAAGGAGGTTTTTTCTCGATGAATACTAGACATCCCAGCCCAGATAATTCTATTCCTGAAGTTTCTGAAGAGTCGATTACCCTACGGGAAGGCTACGCCAACGCAACTCTGAATACTACAACTCCAGAGACCAAAAAGAAAAAACTCAAAAAACTCAAAAAACTTAAAAAAGCTAAACTTAAAGATTTGGCATCTAACAGCTCAGAGCCAGAAATTTCCCCCCGGAAAGTTTCCCACTACATTTCTGAAGGCGAAGGCAGCTCCAAACTTTCCAGCAAAGATTACGAAAAAGAGCTAGCCCGTTTGCAGGTAGAGCTGGTGAAAATGCAATACTGGGTTAAGCATATGGGGGTGCGGATTGTGATTTTGTTTGAAGGACGAGACGCTGCTGGGAAGGGCGGGACAATTAAGCGGATTACTGAACCCTTAAATCCCCGTGGTTGCCGGGTTGTGGCTTTGGGGACACCCAGCGATCGAGAGAAAACCGAATGGTACTTCCAGCGCTATGTTCCCCATCTGCCTGCCGCCGGCGAGATTGTCTGCTTCGATCGAAGTTGGTACAACCGGGCGGGGGTCGAAAAAGTCATGGGATTTTGTACCGAGACTCAGTACCGGGAATTTTTGCAAACCTGCCCAGAATTTGAACGGATGTTAGTGCGATCGGGGATTATTTTGCTGAAATATTGGTTCTCGGTCAGCGATGAAGAACAGGAACGCCGCTTCCAGTCCCGCACCACAGACCCTGCCCGCCGTTGGAAACTCAGCCCCATGGATTTAGAATCCCGCGATCGTTGGGTCGAGTATTCCCAAGCCAAGGACACCATGTTTGCCCACACCAATATTCCTGAGGCTCCTTGGTTCACGGTGGAAGCCGACGACAAAAAGCGGGCGCGCCTCAATTGCATCAGTCATTTCTTGAGCAAGATTCCCTACATAGATATGACCCCACCCTCCTTGGAACTCCCGCCCCGCAAGAGCGCTCCCCACGACTACGTACGCCCCCCCCGCAATGAGCAGTTCTTTGTGCCGCAGATTTATTAGTCACAGGACTTATGCCCAGACTCTAGATGTAGGGCAAGACCCAACTTACTCCTACTAACAGTGGATAAAACCTTGTTTTGCGTAAGTCCTAAGTCAGATTTATTAGTCAGATTTATTAGCCAGATTTATCAGATTACGGGCTACAGCCTATCCTTAGCGATCGCCCACCTGAGCCAATTCTCTGCCGCCAAAGATGGCTTCGGGATGGGAATAAAACTTAAACTCAATTAAATTATGGAAAGGATCAGCTAAGAAAAAAGTCCGGTGTTCTGTAATCAGCCCAGGAAAGCGGAGTTTTTCTGGTTCATAGAAATTTAACCCCTGAGATTTGGCTCGTGCGAGGATTCTTTGCCAATCTTCTAGGGTGGTAAAAATTAAGCCAAAGTGCCGGGGATAGATGCCCTTCTGGGGCGGGGGTAAGTCTGGGGTAAAATGAGTCACCACTTGATGCCCAAAGAAATTGAGAATCAGCGCCAGACGACTCTCTCTCCCAAGTTCGCAGCCCAAACCATGAATATAAAACTCCTTCGCTTGGGCCATATCAGCGATCGGGATGGCGAGATGAAATAAAACTGGAGGGGTAGGATTTGTAGTCACAATGATCTAATAATTTAATAGTAGAGTTAGTAATTTTGTTAGTAATTTTGCTAGTACATTGTGTCAATTGTTCCACAAATCAATCTAGCAATTTAGGTATTTTCCGGTAGTTACCCATGCCCACGAATATTTTTTCTCTCAATCCTTGGCTTATTGCTGTTGCTCTGAATACCATCTTGTTAATTCCTGCTACTCTCGCCCCCAAAAAGCTCTTAACTCCAGCAGGAACCGCCCATGCTTGGGTCTTGGGGGTGCTGATCTGGGGTTGCTTGGGCTGGCAAGGCTATGCAGTGATAATGTTTTATTTCTTGGTGGGTTCGGCGATTACCCGAGTCGGCATGGCAGAAAAGCAAGCAGCCGGGATTGCCGAAAAAAGGGATGGCGCAAGGGGTCCAGAGAATGTCTGGGGTTCCGCTTTGACGGGGACTTTTTGTGCCTTGGGGGTACTGGGGGCGGGGTACTGGGGACAAGCCGAGTTGATTCCCGGACTAATTCTGGGCTATGTGGCAAGTCTCAGCACCAAATTATCTGACACCTGTGCTAGTGAAATTGGCAAAGCCTACGGGAAGAGTACTTTTTTAATTACCACCCTCAAGCCTGTACCGAGGGGGACGGAGGGGGCGGTGAGTTTGGAGGGGACGATCGCTGGGATTATCGGCTCGATCGCTCTCGCAGCAGTTGCCTTGGGGTTAGGAATGATCAACTTCTGGGGATTTCTCTGCACTATTATTGCTGCCTTTGTCGCCACTAATATTGAAAGTGTGATCGGGGCAACGGTACAAACCAAATTTCCGTGGCTTACCAATGAAATCGTGAATTTTATTAATACTTTGATTGGGGCGATCGTCGCCATGATTTTATTTATTTTGATTTTCCTCAAACTCTAAAAACTCCAGTATTTAATCAGCAATTAAACAACACTTAATTAGCATTTAACCAGCACTTAAACAAATAATATTTCTTGAAAAAACAAAAATTTCCCTATCTAGTTGGTTCCAAATGGACAGCCCAAGATCAGACTTTTGGCTGGCGGCATTTTCAGGTAAAAAATCGGCAGCATGAGGGCAAGCTAGTTTTTGCGGAACTAGTCGCAGCCTGTGATCCGGCGGTACGTTTTTGGATCAATGCCAAAAATCTCCAAGATAAAAGTCGCTGGCAACCGGGCTGGCAACCCCTCCAAGCCCAACCAGAAAACTCTGTGCCATAAATTCAGTGGGGTAATTATCCAATGACTTCAATCCTAATTATTTTTGCCATAGCAGTAGTAGTTATAGCCACAAGTAAAGTCTCTAAAGAATTACAAGCTAGAAGCAGAAAAATAGAGAGAAAAATACAAAAAAGCAAACAATTGAATAGACAAAGAAAATTAGTTTTAAGGTACAGAAGCTATAAAAGAAATGATAAGAAACGGGACTTATGATTGTAGAATAAGAAAAATTTGAATTTATGGGCGATCTGGAGCTTTGCCCAACTTAAGGGCGAAACTTTTAAACTTCTCTCAAAACCTCCCTAGGATGACGATCGTTGCGTGGAGCAGTAATTCACCGCTTCATAAGAATCCCCAAGAAAGAAATGCATCTTTCTTAGTAAATTTCAGTCTTGACCAATACATTCCAGTTTGATATCTTTAACCTTGTTGATTACTAAACAAATTAACAAATTCTCTGATGCACCCCTTAACAACTCCTCTGAGAAAAAACCTTGACAGGAAAAATGATACATAGTACCTCCCCTGACCTTAGAAGTAGGAGTATAGAAAAATCTTGCAAGTTGCCTACTTCCCATCTGGGGGAGGCGTTAGAAGTATCGAGCTATCGATCGCAGATCGATCAACTAGCTAAAGTTATAGAAGGTCTTGATTGTTCTTGGCAGATAATTAAAACAACTCAGGATGCTGTACATAAAAAGTTTCATGGTTTGCTTAACCAAGAAACATCTACTCACTTTCTGGTGGAGTTAGACAATCTAATTCAAGTATTTCCGATCAATTATTCCGATCCCAATCGCCTCCGAACTCTGATTAACGTTTTGTTAAAACACCAACTGGAGTATCTCTGGTACCAGGATTTTCCGGTTTATGCTGACCCTACGGCTGTAGCGATGGATTCCCAGTTATTGAATTTGCGATCGAGTCAACATAAATATCAAATAAAATTTGGTTTTACAGTTTTACGGGAAGATATTTTCCATAAATTTATTAATCCTCTGAAAAGAAAATTTAGGATAATTACCAACCATCCAGCCCAAGGCACAGTGGGCATGAAAATCACTAAATGTAAGCCAGAAATGTTGGCTTTATTAAATGAAATTACCCAACAGTCTACCCAGAATAAATCTCACCCCCATCGCCTGCAAATTAATAGTATTCTGCGGACAGTTGACCACCAAAAACACTTAGCCAGTTTGGGTTATTGGGCCCCTCCCACTAGCTCCCACACCACTGGTTATGCAGCGGATATTGAGCAGTTATGGTACTGGCAAAAAGACCCCATATTGTTTAAGCAAATTCAACTAGTTCTTAATAGATACTACCAAGAAGGGATTATTAATCTAATTGATGAAGGTAAAGTTTGGCATATCTGTCTTAATCCCCAGTTTCGGGAGCTTTACCTGCAAAAGTCTCAGCTTTGGTTAAAGGGATAACTCTATGTGTGGAATTGCCGTAATTTTTGGGAAGGAAGCAGGATCTCAGGAGAACTTTTTACAGCAAATGTTGCAGGTAATGGCGGGGCGAGGAGAGGTGACAGAAACCTTTAGCCATGCCCAAGTTGTGGCTGGCACTAGGAGGCTGAAAATAGTCGATCGAGACCAAGCTCGTCAGCCTTTATTTAACCAAGCTAGGGATAAATTTATTGTATTTAATGGGGAGATTTTTAACTTTCTAGAAATTAGAACTAAGCTAGAGGCAAAATATCAATTTCAAACCCATAGTGATACGGAAACAATTCTCCATGCGTTTACAGAATACGGGGAAGGTTGTCTAGATTTATTTGAGGGGCAGTTTGCTTTTGTGATTGTTGATCTGCAACAGCAAAGTATTTTCTCCGCCCGCGATCGCTTGGGTATTACTCCCCTCTATTATGTAGATACACCAGAGTTGCTTTATCTGGCTTCCGAGATCAAAGCCCTGACACCCCTCAACCAGAAAATTCAGGTACTCCAGCCCGGACACTTTCGCTATAGTACCCAAGCTCCCCAGAGTTATTTTCAGCCTAGGTTCAGCACTTATCCAGATAGCTGGGAAACTTTTATTCCCCGGTTACGATCGACCGTCAGCCAAGCAGTCCAAAAGCGGGTAGCGACCGATTTACCCATCGGCATTATCTACAGTGGCGGGCTAGATAGTTCGATCGTCCTCAGTCAAGCCATTAAATTTCATCCCCAAGTTACTGCTTTTACCATTGGTAGTGAGCAGAGTGAAGACCTTGCGATTTCCCAACGGTTCTGCCAAGAAAAGGGAATTAAGCAAGTAGTCATTCCTTTACGTAAAAATGATTTTAGGCTTCAGGATATCCAAGCAGCAATTCGGATTGCAGAACTCACAGAATATGGGGATATTATTAATGCGGTGATTAGCAAGGAACTCTATAAAGAAATTCATCGATCGGGAATTAAAATAATTTTGGGTGGCGATGGCAGCGACGAGCTTTTTGGGGGCTATGATATGTATGCCTTAAACACTTCACCCGCAGAGCTAGAGCGCTTATTTATCTACAAGCTGATGAATTTACACCGCACAGAATTACAGAGGGTCGATCGCTGTAGTTTGGCATTCAGTGTAGAAACTAGAGTTCCCTTTCTCGACCATGCCCTAGTGCAGTTAGCTTTAAGTATTCCCAGGGACTGGAAAGTTAAAAATGGCGTAGAAAAGTGGTGTTTGCGGCAAGCATTCCAAGCAGAATTACCGGAATATATTATTAAGCGCAAGAAAAATCCCTTATCCCACTCTAGCGGTCTCCATGAATGGGTGAGGTTATACAAAATTACCTTTGCGGGCTATTACAAAGCCGAGAAATATGACCTCCATGACTCTCTTAAGAAAGATTTCTCCATTGTTTTAGGGGAACAGAATTACCAAGTCGATCGAGCGATCGCCGCCATGGTAAATTCCCAAGACTATAGCAAATTCAATTTACTGGGGGAATTTATCAAAGCTTCAGTCCGCAAAATCCTCAGCTAGTCAAGACCCAGAAATCGTCCGCCGAAATTCCCTCAAAGCCTGCGGTTCTGAGGCGGGGGTGACAAAGGTGGCTAAAAAGCTCAAATCTAAATTGGGCAATAGCTCACTAGTTTTAATTAACTCATAGTCATTTTGCCGGAGATGGTAAATAGTAAATTTTTTTTCTTGCCAAAACCACACTTCCGCAACTCCCAAGCCTTGATAAATTGCTAATTTGTCAATCCCGCCACTAGTAATAATCACTTCGATCGCTAGATCAGGAATATCTTTACGACTACCCAAACAGTAGCTCTCATCTGGCTCCAATCCTTTTCTCTCAAAGGCATTTCTCAAGGTTACAGAGCCGTAACTATAAAGGTCTAAATTTTTCTCTAGAGCATAAAGTTCTAATAATCTCGCTATTAATTTTTTGTTGGTTTCATGCTCTGAAGAGGTAGTCATTAGTTCGAGGTGTCCTTGACAGTAGCTTAGTCTGGGTGAAGAGCGATCGCCCCTCATGTGGAGGATCATTTCATATTGCTCCCAACTCACATCATAAAGAGAGATTCTCTGCTCTGTGACGGTAGCAGCCATCAGTTTTTCTAGCTCTGCTTGAGGAATATCCAAGGTAATTTGCATAGAATTATCTTTATCATTTATTGATTGGGTCGCTGATTTTCTGTGATAAATGCTTCGATCGCCGCAAAGGATTCCTGAAAACTAACCAATCTATCAACTATCAGGATAGTTTTGGGCAATAAAATTATCAACATCTTCTAGGGCTTCTTTTAAGCCCACTCCTGTTTCTGCTCGGTGGAGCTTGATGGCAGCGATCTTGGTTTGAGGATTCCGAGCTAGTTCCTTTGCTCTCTCAGATAAAGGAGAAGGAATTTCCAGTTCCAATTTATTCAAAATTAAATCTAGACAAAGCTCTATTTTTTTGGTACGTCGGTTGATTTTTTGGACTGTTTTATCGATCGCAAAAAAGTAATTGTAAAGCTCAAAGCCAAACTGCCATAAATAACAATATTCAGTACCGCTTCCATAAAGCTAATCCCTCAATTATGATATTTTTTTCCCAAAGAATAATCCCCCACCAGATGGCAGGGGAAAATATTTTTGACTTCTATTTATTAACTACAGACTAGTTAGCCGAAGCGACTAGAAGTAGAAGCGATCAAGAAGGCAGCGTAGGTCAGGACATAGCCGACGGTGAAGTGAGCTAAACCAACCACACGAGCTTGAACGATCGACAGAGCTACGGGCTTATCTTTCCAACGAATCAGGTTCGCTAGAGGAGTCCGTTCGTGCGCCCAGACAATAGTTTCAATCAACTCTTGCCAGTAACCACGCCAGCTAATTAGGAACATGAAACCAGTTGCCCACACAAGGTGTCCGAAGAGGAACATCCATGCCCAGACCGACAGGTTATTAGTGCCGTAGGGGTTGTAACCGTTGATTAGCTGTGAGGAGTTGAGCCAGAGATAATCCTTGAACCAACCCATCAAGTAGGTAGAAGATTCATTGAACTGAGCCACGTTGCCTTGCCACACACCGAGGTGCTTCCAGTGCCAGTAGAAAGTTACCCAACCTAGAGTGTTGAGCATCCAGAACATCGCAAGGTAGAAGGAATCCCAAGCAGAGATGTCGCAAGTACCACCCCGACCAGGACCATCACAGGGGAAGGCATAGCCGAAGTCTTTCTTATCGGGCATCAGCTTAGAACCACGAGCATCCAAGGCTCCCTTGACCAAGATCAAAGTGGTGGTGTGCAGACCAAGGGCGATCGCATGGTGTACCAAGAAATCACCAGGTCCAATGGTCAAGAACAGAGAGTTTTTGCCACTATTGATAGCTTCTAACCAACCTTCCAACCACACATTCCCGGCATTGGGCCAAGCAGTGGTGGCAATGCTATCGGGGCTGGAGAGTAAAACATCCATGCCGTAGAGCAGTTTACCGTGGGAAGCTTGAATAAACTGAGCAAACACAGGTTCGATGAGGATTTGCTTTTCAGGAGTCCCGAAGGCAACCACCACATCATTGTGAACGTACAGACCTAAGGTATGGAAACCAAGGAACAAAGACACCCAACTGAGGTGGGAAATGATTGCTTCTTTGTGCTGCAAAACTCGGTCTAATACATTGCCTTTGTTTTGGGCTGGATCGTAATCCCGGACGAGGAAGATCGCACCGTGGGCAAAGGCTCCCACCATAATGAAGCCAGCAATGTACTGGTGGTGTGTATAAAGAGCTGCTTGGGTAGTGTAGTCCCTCGCAATGAAAGCATAGGGAGGCAGGGAGTACATGTGTTGCGCCACTAAGGAAGTGATCACACCCAAAGATGCTAGAGCTAAAGCCAGTTGGAAATGGAGAGAGTTATTTAAGGTATCGTACAGCCCTTGGTGAGGCAGGTTAAATTGACCTTCACTCTTGCCACCAATCAAGCCCGCCTTGGAGTTAAGCATATCCTTGATGCTGTGACCAATCCCAAAGTTTGTCCGGTACATGTGACCAGCAATGATAAACAGCACAGCGATCGCCAAGTGATGGTGCGCCATATCTGTTAACCACAGAGACTCAGTTTGGGGATGGAAACCACCCAAGAAGGTGAGGATAGCTGTACCAGAACCTTCAGCAGTCCCAAAGATTTGACCAGCCGTATCTGGGTTCTCAGCGTACACACCCCAGTTACCAGTGAAAAAGGGTACTAAACCTGCTGGGTGGGGTAAGGTAGTCAGGAAGTTATCCCAGCCTACGTGTTGACCACGGGATTCAGGAATAGCAACGTGAACCAAGTGACCAGCCCAGGCGAGGGAACTAACCCCAAACAAACCGGAAAGATGGTGATTGAGGCGGTGTTCAGCACTCTTGAACCAAGAGAGGCTCGGACGGAACTTGGGTTGGAGGTGTAACCAGCCAGCAAACAGCATGACTGCTGCGAGGACGAGCAAGAAAATGGCGCCATTGTAGAGTTCGCTATTTGTCCGCATCCCGATGGTGTACCACCAGTGATAAACACCGGAATAGCAGATGTCTACTGGGTAGTTGGCTCCAGCTTGGGTAAAGGCATCTACCGCAGGCTTACCAAACTGGGGATCCCAGATAGCGTGAGCGATCGGACGGATATTTAAGGGGTCTTTAATCCATTGTTCAAAGTTGCCTTGCCAAGCCACATGGAACAGGTTGCCGGAAGTCCACAAAAAGATGATAGCGATATGACCAAAGTGGGAAGCAAAAATCTTTTGGTAGAGATTTTCCTCCGTCATGCCATCATGGGTTTCAAAGTCGTGGGCTGTGGCAATGCCGTACCAAATCCGACGAGTGGTCGGGTCTTGGGCTAGGTCTTGGCTAAATTTCGGAAATTTGGTTGCCATCTGTTTTCGGAAATCCTTTTACAGTTACTAGTTGTAGTTCAAAAGCAAGGGCTAGAGAACCCAACTTTTTGACCTACAGGGGAATTGATCGACTAGGGAGTGCAATCACCCCCTAGCTGGATTTTACCCTACTGAAATGATGTGGGCATGGAAGAACGCCCAAGTTGTGGCGATCCCTCCCAAAAGATAGTGAGCTACCCCCACAGCCCGACCTTGAGTGATGCTCAAAGCACGGGGTTGAATGGCTGGAGCTACTTTCAGCTTGTTGTGCGCCCAGACGATCGACTCAATCAATTCCTGCCAGTAGCCACGACCACTAAACAAGAACATTAAGCTGAAGGCCCAGACAAAGTGTGCGGCGAGGAACATCAAACCGTAGGCAGACAAAGCAGAGCCGTAGGAACTGATGACCTGAGAAGATTGCGCCCACAGGAAATCCCGGAGCCAGCCATTGATGGTAATGGCACTTTGGGCAAAGTTACCACCAGTCAGGTGAGACACCGTACCATCGGGAGCTACCGTACCCCAAACATCCGACTGCATCTTCCAACTGAAGTGGAAAATCACGATCGAGATACTGTTGTACATCCAGAATAAACCGAGGAAGACGTGATCCCAACCAGAAACTTGGCAAGTACCACCCCGACCGGGACCGTCGCAGGGGAAGCGGAAGCCGAGGCTTGCCTTATCAGGAATCAAGCGAGAGCTACGGGCATACAAAACACCTTTCAGGAGGATCAACACGGTAACGTGGATAGTGAAAGCGTGGATGTGATGCACCATAAAGTCCGCTGTCCCCAAGGCAATGGGCATCATGGCAACCTTGCCACCGACCGCAACTAAACCGCCGCCAAAGGCATGGCTAACAATTTCCGTGGCATTAGGAGCAGTATTACCGGGAGCCAGAGCATGGATATTTTGTACCCATTGGGCAAATACAGGCTGGAGTTGGATCCCAGTATCGCTAAACATATCTTGGGGACGACCGAAAGCCCGCATGGTGTCGTTGTGGACATACAAGCCAAAGCTATGGAAGCCGAGGAAGATACAAACCCAGTTGAGGTGAGAAATCAAGGCATCCCGTTGGCGGATCATCCGATCGAGGAGATTATTCACATTCTTGGCGGGGTCATAATCCCGCACCATGAAGATCGCCCCATGGGCTCCAGCCCCAACAATCAAGAAGGCTCCAATCCACATATGGTGAGTGAATAGGCACAGTTGAGTGGCATAGTCAGTCGCAATATAGGGATAGGGAGGCATGGCATACATGTGATGAGCCACAATAATGGTCACGGAACCCAACATAGCTAGGTTGATCGCCAATTGAGCGTGCCAAGAGGTGGTCAAGATTTCATAAAGCCCCTTGTGACCTTCCCCAGTGAAAGGTCCCTTGTGGGCTTCGAGGATTTCCTTCATGCTGTGACCGATGCCCCAGTTGGTGCGGTACATGTGACCAGCCACAATAAAGAGCACTGCTAGAGCCAAATGATGGTGAGCAGTATCCGAGAGCCATAAACCGCCAGTTACGGGGTTCAAGCCGCCCTTAAAGGTGAGGAAGTCACTGTAGACACCCCAGTTGCCAGTGAAGAAAGGAACCAGCCCTTGGGCAAAACTAGGATAGATATCCGCCATTAAGCTGGGGTTGAGAATCCATTCGTGGGGCAGGGGAATGTCTGCTACCGAGGCGATGAGTTTGCCACCAACGGTGAGGGGTTGACCAGCATCGATCGCATCCATACAGGCATTGATCGGTAGAGCCACGTGAATCTGTTGCCCAGCAAAGCCCAAGCAACCACAGCCCAACAACACTGCTAGGTGGTGATTCATCATCGATTCTACATTCTGGAACCACTCCAATTTGGGAGCGCGCTTGTGGTAGTGGAACCAACCTGCAAACAGCATGAGGGCTGCCATGACTAAGGCACCAATCGCAGTGCAGTAGAGTTGATAGGAGTTGGTAAAACCGTTAGCCCGCCATAGTTGGAACAGACCAGAGGTGATCTGAATGCCGTGGAAACCACCACCAACATCACCATTGAGGATTTCTTGTCCCACGATCGGCCAGACTACTTGAGCACTGGGTTTGATGTGGGTAGGGTCGGTTAACCAAGCCTCAAAGTTGGAGAACTTGGCTCCATGGAAATAAGCTCCACTCAGCCAGACGAAGACTACGGCTAAGTGGCCAAAATGAGCACTAAAGATTTTTCGAGAAATATCTTCTAAATCGGAGGTATGGCTATCGAAATCGTGCGCGTCGGCGTGGAGGTTCCAAATCCAGGTAGTGGTCTTTGGTCCTTTAGCAAGAGTGCGATCGAAATGACCGGGTTTTGCCCACTTCTCAAAGGAAGTAGGAACCGGATCCTTGTCGACCAATACTTTTACTTTCGCCTCACGCTCTGGAGGACTAATTGTCATGAGGAGTCTCCTCTGATGAACAAGGATAGGGAATAGTTCTAACTTTGATTGATGATAATCCCAATAGGTAATTTCTTCAATTCTGGTTAATAATAGTTCAAATTTCTCTCAGGAGCTATTTCTCCAGATTACCAACGATTCCATAGCTAGATTCAGTTACAGCTATTTGAGAGAACGTAACGAAAGTTAACAATAAGCAACACTTTTTACAACTAGCTTTAATTTTGCCAAGGGTTCAGTTTCAAAACCTCATGAAAAAGACTTATAAGAAAACTTCATAATTAGTAGTGGCAATTGATATCACTGATTAAGCAGTAGTGATGACAGTGACTACAAAAGTTTATAATGTAGTGACCCATTTTTTTGCTGGATCTGGTTAGGGGAACTGCCGTGTTAGGATCGACAATAGAAAATATTAAATAGTTATATAAATAGTCAATGACAGTAGTGTCTCAATTACAGTAGTAGTGTCTCAATTACAGTAACAGTAGTAGTGTCATAATTAATGCCGGAAATTATTAATGCTGGGAATTTGGAAAAAAATCTTGGGGGCATACTCTTAGTTAGGCGAGGGTAATCTCAAACCGGAGCTAGGAACCGAGATTTTTCTGGGAATGTAATTGATAAAGTGACTTATTACTAGTGGCTGATTACTAGTGACTTATTACTAAACAGTGGCAATTGAGGAGAACATAAGGTGTTATTTGTGAAAGAATGGTGGAAAAATCTCCGGCGTTTGACCTTGAGCTTGTTGCTTTTGGTCTTAGTGGCTAATTTATGGGGATGTAGCGATCGCATCGAAACCTCCTCTACTGTTAATTCTGATGCAGTTCCTCGCCCCACAGCCCGCCTCAAACAACTCAAAGAAGTCGCCCCTCCCAACACCCTTCAACAACTCCACCAAATCCTCGAACTCAAACAGCCCCAAGTCCGCATCCTCAGCCCTCAACCAGAGCAAATCCTCACAGACAATCAGGTGAGTATCCAACTCCAAGTTACAGATTTACCGATATTTCAAGACCAAGAACTCCAGTTAGGCTCCCATCTCACCGTCATTTTGGATAATCAAGACCCCCAAGATGTATACGACCTCCAACAACCTTTAGTATTTTCTGACCTCGCTGCCGGGAGCCATACCCTCCGAGTCTTCGCTGCTTACCCTTGGCATGAAAGCTTCAAAAACGAGGGAGCCTACGCCCAAGTAACTTTCCACGTTTTCACTAAAACTATTAACAACCAACTTGACCCCAAACTGCCCCTACTAACTTACATCAGCCCGGCGGGGGAGTATGGAGCCGAGCCAATTCTCCTTGATTTTTACTTGACTAATGCGCCCCTCCATATAATTGCCGCCGAAGATAGTGAAGATGAAATTCCCGACTGGCGGATTCAAGTCACGATCAATGGGGAAACTTTTGTTTTAGATCAATGGCAACCAATTTATCTCAAGGGTTGGCAACGGGGGCAAAAA
>JAAUUE010000376.1 GCA_012031635.1 Coleofasciculaceae cyanobacterium SM2_1_6
CCGATATAAACTCCCGCCTACCCGACAACGCTGATAGTCTCGGTGGCAAGTAAAACACTATTCCTTGCCCAAGGCTCCCGGTGCTCCCGTGAGGTTTTGGTAGGGGAACAGGTAATGATCATAATTAATAAAGTCAGGATGTAGGGCGAGGCATTGAATAAATAATAGAAAGAATCTACGCCGATCGCTTGGAGAGCCGGACCGATCGCCTGAGCACCCCCAAATAACATAGAAGCATAGAGACACTGCATGGGGTTCCACTTGGCAAAAATCACCAACGCCACCGCCATCAAGCCCTGTCCACTGGAAATCCGCTCTGTCCAACTGCCGGGGTAATACAAAGAAAGATAAGCCCCCCCAATACCCGCAAGGAAACTCCCCGCAATTATCGATAGCATTCTGACTTTGAAGATAGAAACGCCCATAGCTAAAGCTGCATCGGGACTATCACCTACGGCTCGGATAAATAAACCCCACCGGGTTGACTTGAAAAACCATTGCATGATAGGAGCGATCGCCACCCCAATCAAAAACAACGGACTAATTTTTAGAGCCGACTCCACCGCCGGAATTCCTGACCACGCCCCTAAATCAATAGAAGGTAACTGGGGAGCCGGGGGCTGAATGAAAGGCTTCCCTAAAAAGAAAGCAATCCCACTGCCAAAAATAATCATGGCAATTCCTACTGCCACGTCGTTAACTCGTTTTTGTTGCGATAGCCAACCGTGGATTACCCCCAGCAACATCCCGGCACAACCGGCGACCAGCACTCCCAACCACGGTATATTGGTAATGTAGGAAGTAGCATAGGCACTCATGGCTCCCATCAGCAGGGTTCCCTCCAAGCCGAGGTTAATTTTGCCACTTTTTTCTGTCAGACATTCCCCCAAACTCACAAACAAAAACGGCGCACTGCCCCTCAGAGTTCCGCCCAAAATTGCTAAAGGCACACCCAACCAACCCAAAGCTTCTGTTGCCATAAAAATTTCTCCTACTAAACGAGTCAAGAATTGGAGAAGATATTAGTCGATCGCTCCTTTCTCTGGCTGTTCATACAGAACATAGCAAAAGCCACAATTCCTGCTAAAATTCGGTTCATGGTTTTTGAGCTAGGTTTATTAAATTAAATTTGGGCTTAGGTTTTTAGGTCGATTGAGAAATTTACGGGAGAGTGTATGAGCGAGCAACAGGTGGAAGTGAAGATTTACGTAGAGCAGATGGCGAAGTTGTTGGATTTGCCCATTCCCCCAGAGTGTGAACAGGGAGTGATTGACAATTTTATCCGAATGCAAGCGATCGCTGCCTTGGTAAATGAATTTCCCCTGCCCGATCATGTTGAAACTGCTCCCCTATTCCAAGCCTAGGTATTTATTGTATGAACTACGCAACTAGTAATGCTACCGAAATCAGTGCTGCCATTAAGTCTGGACAAACTACAGCTAAGGCTGTGACCATCGCCGCCCTAGAGCAGATCGATCGCCTCAACCCCGTGCTAAATGCCTTCACCACTATTCTCCGAGAACAAGCTATTCAAGATGCAGAAATTATTGATCAACGCCTTGCCCAGGGAGAGGATCCGGGAGTCTTAACTGGGGTTCCCTTCGCCGTCAAAGATTTAGTAGATATTCAAGGAGTCGTTACCCTCGCTGGTTCTAAGATTAACCAAGAAAATTCCCCAGCTACTGAAGATGCCACCACAGTGAAAGCTCTGAAGGCAGCAGGAGCCGTGCTAGTCGGGGCGTGTGTGATGGATGAGTATGCCTACGGTTTCTCGACGGAAAATAGCCATTACGGAGCTAGTCATAATCCCCACAATTTAGACCATGTAGCGGGGGGATCTTCCGGTGGTTCTGCTGCTGCCGTCGCTGGGGGCTTGGTTCCCCTCACCTTGGGTTCTGATACCAATGGTTCCATCCGGGTTCCCGCTTCTCTCTGCGGAATTTTTGGGCTAAAACCTACCTATGGGCGGGTGTCTCGCTTTGGCACTTATCCCTTTGCGGGCAGCTTTGACCACATTGGTCCCTTTGCTCGATCGGTCTCTGACCTCGCCACTATTTTCGATTGTCTCCAAGGCTACGATCCCCAAGACCCCGTATCGAGTAATCATCCTGTAGTTCCCACCTTGCCCGAACTGAGTAAAGGCTTAGAAGGAATTAAACTAGCGATCGCCGATGGACATTTTGCCAAGGGAGCACACCCAGAAGCCTTCCAATCCCTAGCAAAGGTAGCAGCAGCCCTAGAAGTCACCACTAAAGTTACCATTCCTGAAGCCCACCGAGCCAGAGCCGCCGCTTTTATTATTACCGCCTGTGAAGGAGCCAATCTTCATCTAGAACGCCTGAAAACTCGCCCCTTTGATTTTGACTTAGCCACCCGCGATCGCTTCCTTGCCGGAGCCTTAATTCCTGCCAGTTGGTATCTCCAAGCCCAGCGTTTTCGGAGTTGGTATCGTGAACAAGTCAAGCAGGTTTTTCAAACGGTAGACGTGATTATCGCCCCGACTACTCCCTGTGTCGCCCCGAAGATCGGGCAGCAGACGATAATTATTGATGGGGTCGAACTTCTCGCCCGTCCCAATTTGGGGGTTTTTACCCAGCCACTGTCTTTTATCGGGCTACCTATTATCTCTGTCCCCGTCCACCTGCCCGACTCCCTGCCCCTAGGAGTCCAGTTAATCGCTGCTCCCTACAATGAGGCACTAATTCTCCGGGTTGCTAAGGTTCTAGAAGACAAGGGCATTGTTGCTGCTCCAGTCCCCCAACTTTAGTGTTAACCAGATATGGCAAGTGCTAGATTTTCTGAGATATCTGCCCATTTTCTAATATCATAATGTGGTTAGTAATCTCCCTAGTAGATGTCAGCACACACCAGCATATCCATGAAAGCAATTACCTTACTCGGTTCCACAGGATCTATTGGGACTCAAACCCTAGATATCGTAGAAAACTATCCTGAGAAATTTCGAGTTGTGGGTTTAGCTGCCGGAAAAAATATTCCTTTGTTGGCAGCCCAGATTCGGCAGTTTCGTCCAGAAATTGTGGCGATCGCTCAGGCAGATGTTTTTCCTCAACTTTTATCTCAACTGAAGGAGGCGATCGCTGATCTTAGCCCTCAGCCAATAATTTTGATTGGCAAGGAAGGGGTGGTGGAAGTTGCTCGCTACGGAGATGCGGAAACGGTGGTGACGGGGATTGTCGGTTGTGCAGGTTTACTCCCAACAATGGCGGCGATTAAAGCTGGGAAAAATATTGCCCTTGCCAACAAAGAAACCCTAATTGCTGGCGCACCCGTGGTCTTGCCTCTTATGGAAAAGCATGGTGTTGATTTATTCCCGGCAGATTCAGAACATTCAGCAATCTTTCAATGCCTCCAGGGTATCCCCCCCGGTAGTCTCCACAAGATCATTCTCACTGCCTCTGGGGGTGCTTTTCGAGATTTACCTGTAGAAAAATTACCAGAAGTCACGGTCAAAGATGCCCTCAAACATCCCAACTGGTCTATGGGACAAAAAATTACGATCGACTCCGCTACCCTGATGAATAAGGGCTTGGAAGTAATTGAAGCTCACTATTTATTTGGCTTGGATTACGACCATATTGAAATTGTGATTCATCCCCAGAGTATTATTCATTCTTTGATCGAGCTAGTAGATACTTCGGTGTTGGCGCAGTTGGGGCTGCCAGATATGCGGTTGCCTCTGTTGTATGCCCTCTCCTATCCCGATCGCATTGCTACTAATTGGGAACGGTTAAACTTAGTCAAATCTGGGGATCTCACTTTCCGGGAACCAGACCACCACAAATACCCCTGTATGCAACTAGCCTACGCTGCGGGGCGTGCCGGGGGAACCATGCCTGCGGTGTTGAATGCTGCCAATGAACAAGCTGTAGCTTTATTCCTCAAGGGTGGCATTAGTTTTCTAGAAATTGCTGAAATGATCGAGAAAACCTGCGATCGGCACACCACAGAACACAACCTCCAACCAGAGCTAGAAGATATCCTCTATGCTGACCAATGGGCAAGGGAAACCGTGGCCGCCATGGCGGGTTCTCCAGATATGGCTTTTTAGAGGATGTCTGAAAAGTCTTACTGTGGGTAGCAAAACTTTTGATCCCCCTAAATCCCCCTACCCTACGGGAAGGCAAAGCCTATAAAAAAGGGGACTTTGAATCTGGTTCCCCCCTTTTGAAGG
>JAAUUE010000377.1 GCA_012031635.1 Coleofasciculaceae cyanobacterium SM2_1_6
AGAGGGAGTAGTCAGAACTCCGCCCGACGATCGTGGAATTACCCTTGAAGAACTTGATCCGGACAGTGCCAGTAACTTTTTCTTGGGTTGTTGGATGAACGCATCTACCGCAGCCTTGAGGGGGCTATACCAGAGACCGTTGTAGACTAGTTGGCTGTAGGTTTCTTCGATGCCTCGCTTGTAGTGGCTGACATCGGCGGTGAGGACGAGGCTTTCTAGTTCTCGATGCGCCTGAATCAGGACGAGGAGGGCGGGAGCTTCGTAGATTTCTCTGGATTTGATCCCCACGAGGCGATTTTCCACCATGTCAATTCTGCCGACCCCGTGCTTGCCAGCTAGTTCATTGAGTTGAGTTATGAGAGCTACTGGACTGAGGGCGATCGCATTCAGGCTGGTGGGTAGTCCTTGGGTAAAACCAATTTCTACGTACTCTGGGCTGTCGGGGGCAGTGGCAATTGCTTGAGTCATTAGATAGATATCTTCCGGGGGTTCCGTGTTGGGATCCTCTAAAACTCCGGCTTCAATACTCCTGCCTAGGAGGTTGCGATCGATACTGTAGGGAGAGGATTTTTTCACCGGAGCCGGAATCCCAAATCTTTCCCCGTAGGCAATACTCTGTTCCCGACTCATGCCCCATTCCCGCGCAGGAGCCAAAACCTTGAGCTTGGGGTTGAGGGCAGCGATCGAGACATCAAACCGCACCTGATCATTTCCCTTGCCTGTACACCCGTGAGCCACAGCATCGGCTCCATACTCTGCGGCTGCTTCTACTAATAATTTGGCAATTAGAGGTCGAGCTAGGGCAGTGGAGAGGGGATAACGATTTTCGTAGAGAGCATTAGCTTGAATAGAAGGAAAAGCGTATTCCTTCACAAAACGTTCCGTAGCATCGGCAACGAGGGAAATACTAGCCCCAGATTTGAGAGCCTTCTCCCGAATTGGTTCTAGTTCATCGCCTTGTCCCAGATCTGCGGCGAGGGTAATAACTTCTTGGACACCCCATTCTTCCTTGAGGTAGGGAATACAAGTGGAGGTATCAACACCGCCAGAATAGGCTAAAACAACTTTTGTAGCACGACCCATTTTTTTTCTCTGTAAAAATAACAATCATCTATTATGCAACTATTCTTGCTTTTTTCCTGTGAGCGATCGTACAGATTTCTAGAATCATCCCCGTTGCTGTCTCAGGGAGGTGGCAGAATAAATGGCGAGGGCTGCCCAGATAAAGCCAAAGGTAATCCCGTGATTGAGAGTAAAAGGTTCCCGGTAAATAAATACCCCCAAACCAAGCTGGATTGTCGGGGCAAGGTACTGGAAAAAGCCCATAGTTGAAAGACGGAGGCGTTTGGCTGCGTTGTTAAACCACAACAGAGGTAGAGAAGTGACGACCCCACAACCAATGAAGAGGATGGTCAGCCACCAACTACTCCCCCAGTGTCCCGTGCCAGTAACCGCACCATAGCCAATAATCATCAGGGCGATCGGCGTGGCAAGGAGGGTTTCCACTGCTAAACCCACCATGGGCGCAACAGCGACCACCTTTCGCACCAAACCATAAAAGGCAAAGGAAAACCCCAATCCCAAAGCAATCCACGGGACTTGACCGAAATTACCAATAAAGCTCATTACGCCCACGGTGGCAAGGAACACGGCAACTTTCTGCCCTAGGTGTAAGCGTTCCTTGAGAAAGACAAATCCCAACAGGACATTGACTAAGGGATTAATAAAATAGCCCAAACTGGTTTCGAGGACTCGATCGCTATTGATGCCATAGATATACAGACCCCAGTTGCAAGTCAGTAAGGTAGTGGTGAGGAATAATGCTCCCAAAGATTTGGGCGATCGCACCAATTCCCGAAACTCTGCCCCCCGTTGTTGCAGCACAAGGATCACTGTCAACAGCACCATTGACCACAAAATTCGATGGCTGAGGACTTCTACAGGAGAGATCTGCCCAAAGAATTTCCAGTAAATTGGAAATAAGCCCCAAGCTCCATAGGCTAAAAGAGCATAGATGGCTCCGGTTCTGGCGGGATTGAGAGGATTAGCTAGATTATCAGTGAGGGAGCTAGAAGTTGGATCAGGAGCTAAATCTGATAGTTCGGAAGTGGGTTTATTCAAAATAGCTGAGTTGTTAGGGCTGAGTAAGGGAATTAAGAATTGGGGTTGAGGATTGTGGCGTTGCTGATCATCTCTATGAAAATTTGTAGGGGCGTAAGGCTTTACGCCCTCTTGGTAGGTCTTGCGATCGGCAAATTATGTTTCCATTCAGCAACACCAGTATTATTAAGGCAAAAATCTCCGTCTAGGATTTGGGATAGGTCATAGGGGCTTTGATCAGGAAAACTTGCCAGAGGTAGCCCCGTTTCGGCTGTTGTTTGCAGCAGTGCATCGGCATAGCATTCTGGAAATATTTCTATCAAAAAAGGCTTGAGGCTAGGAGAATCCTTTAATGATTCCTTGAGGCGACGACGATGTTCAATAATGCTCCGCTCCCAGCTACCAGTCCTTTTGTCAGATTGAAATTGCCATTTGAGAAGATGAATCAAAATAATAATCAGGTTACTTTTGAGACTGCGCCGTTCTCTTTTTGCCATATCAGCAATTTCTGCTATGAGATTTTCCCAATCAACCTGAGCATAGTTTTGACTACGCAACTTTTCGATATTGCTATCCAGCCATCCTACATAATCAGTGTCATACAAAGGAAAATTATTCTTTAGTTCCGGTATTTGGGGATGTAAACTGGTCATGGGTTAGTGCTTCCAGTTAATTTTATGTTTTATCTGAGTGCTACTACAAATAATTAATTTCTATTTTATCGATCGCCCAATACTCTATCCAGACACAATCATAGCAGAATCAACTAGTACACTTAGGTTTTATTCTCGTTTTAGGATATCTGTGATAGTGACTGAGACTCTAGCAAAAGCAGTCTTTTCTAGCTTCAATGCACATAATTAATGAGTGTAGTATCATCATATATCTAGTAGAGTTTTGTGTAGGGAGAAACATGCAGATAGAAATAGGGCAGCATAAAGGCAAAACTATCATGACATTAGTACTTAAGGAGCCAAGCTATATTCAGTGGATACTTGAGCAATCTAATGCTACAGGCGATCTCTTAAAAATTAGGAATGAGGTAGGACGTCTTCTAGAAATTTTTGATTCAAAACCTATCCTTAGTAAATGTTGTGGTAGGCAATGTAAGAATAAGTCAGTGAAATTTACTGGTTATGTGGGAAATCCATTCTTGATTTATGAATGGTGCGATGAGTGCGATCCATACGATGCGGGAGCTTCATTTGGAAGACTTGTAGAGATGAATAACTATCAACAAGCACTAAACTACGTAGAATTTTATTGCGGTGGTTCCAAGAAAAGCTGTAAAGAAGTTATCCGGCACATGGCTTTAGCTAAGGGTCTTCCCAAGATATCGAGAAAAGCAGAAGTTGAAAAATTCTTTACCACTTAATTCTAAAAATCCTTACTATATCTAAATACTAGCAGAGGCAGCCTCGTCGACTTTTAGGGTTGTGCCAGTGATGAATTTGCCCTCCTCAGAAACCAAGAAAGCCACTACCTTTGCCAATTCCTGATAGGTAGCCGGACGACCCCACATTAAATCAGGGACATCCCAGCCTTCTAATTCCTCCATGGAATCTGCCACAAAAAAAGGCGCAACCGAAATCATCCGCATTTTTTCTGCCTTATAGCGTTTGGCGTAGAGCTTAGTAAAACCTTCCATCGCTGCCCGGAGCGTGCCACTAAAGGGTGTGCCGAGGCTGGGTTCTTGGGAATCGCAGGCAGAAATATTAACGATCGCTCCCCCGCCATTTTCGATCATCGGGGCTGTCACCAAGCGGGCAAGGCGTACCACACTGAGAAACAACATTTCAAAGTTTTCTAGCCACTGGGCATCAGTAATTTCCAGCAATTCTGGACGGGGCGGATCTCCAAAACTATTAACCACCGCATCGATTCTGCCAAACTTTGCTAAGGTATTGTCGACTAAGGTTTTTAAGTCTTCAGGATTAGCGATCGATCCCTGCATCCCTATACCCCCCAATTCCGCCGCCAAAGTCAACACCTCTGCCCGACGAGCGATTAGAGAAACCTTATAACCCCTTGCTGCCAGTTCCCTTGCACAACCCGCCCCAATCCCCGGCACTAGCTGCTGTCACGATC
>JAAUUE010000378.1 GCA_012031635.1 Coleofasciculaceae cyanobacterium SM2_1_6
ATCCCCAGCCCCTTCTCCCTAGGGAGAAGGGGAGTAAGAGGAAAGTCCCTCTCCCTAGGGAGAGGGATTTAGGGTGAGGGTCATGATTCACGCAAAAGTTTTCATAACCAAGCGATCGCCTTCTTTGTGTAACAAAACTTCTGTGCTGATTAGGGCGAATTCGGGAGGAATTGTCAAAACTTGATCTTGTTCATCTTTTGGAGTGGAACCCCGGCGCTGCCGGGGTTCCACTCGACTACTACTATGGCAACGACTATACTAATAATCCTAGTGGGTAGGGACTCTTAAACAGCAAAGATTTTGGTGTATAAACTTAATTAAATCAATTTGAGAAGAGAGGGCAAGGTGTTGGTGGCGATCGACGGGATCCCCAGATTGGGGAAAATATAAATTATGGATGAGTCTCAAGATAAATCTGCAAATAACTCTCAACTTTCGGCGGCAGACCTTGCCCATTTGCGCCAGAAACGGCGGCGGATCCGGGGGGTGATTTTGGATTACGCCTTGGGAATTGCAATTTTGGGTTTTAATCCCTTGCCGGGTTTCCTGAGCTGGACTTTGTTAATTGCCACGATCGCCATTTTGAAGATGCTCCGGGATATAGCGAATTTGTGGGGGTTTGCGGGGGGACAGGACCTATTGGCGATCGCCGGGAGTTTCCTCGGAGCTATGGCGACAACTTGGCTGTCTCTAATGGTATGGGGGACTATTTTTGTGATGAGTATTTACCTACCAATTCCCAAGGGTTTCGCCTTGGCGGCTGGGTTGTTTACCCTCACTTGGGGTTTGGGACAGGCGACAAATCAATACTATGCTAGTGGTTGGCAGTTAGGGGAAAAGCGGTGGTGGCAAAAATGAACTTAATCGGCAGATGGCGGCGCAGACAATTTTTGTGGGGGGGGGTTGGCAACGGGAGCCTCGATCGCCACGGGCGGGGAATACGTGGAGGGGCGGGAGGAAAGGGAGCGCCAAGCCCGGATCGCCGAACTTGCCAGCCAAAGGGACATGAGCCAAGTCCTCAAGGCAACCTTTGATGCGGATAGCGGTCAAGCGATCGAACTCCAGAAAATCCGAGCATCCGTCAACCTCACCGCCCCGACCCAGCCCTACGATCGAGCCATGTCCAAAACTCTGATCCGGTGTAGTCGCCTTGCCACCGAGCAGTATCTCAAGGGCAAGACCATTCCTACCTATGCCGGGGAAATTACATCCCTGCCCACCTATGCTCAATCCTTGGCTGGTTATAGCCAAGTTGCCAACCTCCAAGCCCTAGAGCAGACCATCACCGAAGAAATCCCCCTCCAAGTCCTTGCCCAGCTAGAGCAGGAAAACCAGTCTCAAAACCCAAATCACCATCAAGACTCGATCGAGACTAACGTTAATGCGATTCAAACAATTATCCAGACAACAACGAAGGAATTAGTCAAGATTGAAAAAACTGTCCCGGTTTATTTTGGCTTTGTCCTCAGTTCCCCAGCAGCCCACATCATGATTTTTCGGGGAACCCAGCGCACTAATGAGTGGCTCCTCAATCTGGCAGCGTTGCAGGCAACAGCCCAAGACATTGATACACCGCAGTTTTTGGGCAGGGCGCACCGGGGGTTTGTGAATATCTACGCAGATTTGGTGAGGCAAACACGGGAAATTGCCCAGAACCTCGACCCTCGCAAGCCTTGTTATATTTCTGGGCATAGTCTGGGGGCGGCGATCGCCACTCTAGCGGCGGTAGATATTGCCATCACAGTTCCTGCCCTGAGTCCTCAGTTGCGTCTCTACACCTACGCTGGACCACGGGTGGGGAATGCAGATTTTGCCAATGGTCACAGCCGCCTGATCCCCAATCACTACCGGATCATCAATCTCGCTGATTTGGTTCCCATCGTTCCTTCGACCATGCTCTTAGAAAATATCACCTATGTTCATTGTGGGCAGGAATGGTCTTTTTTAGCCCAAAACGGAGATCTATTGCCAAATCATGTGGTGAGTACCTACAGCGAAGCGATCGACCAAGAAATTGAAACCAACACTCCCAGAACCTATCCCACCTGAAATATTATTCAGCCTTTCAAGCGTTTTTTCCTTTGTGAATTTGTTCGATTATTCTAGGTTAAGTAGACCCCATAACTCGCTCATGGACAGCGGGGTCTGAAGAAACTAACCTAGCTGCATTGAGGGATTGGCGCAAAGGACAGGGAACACAATCTAAGGAAGTCTTTATATAGCAATATCAAAATGAAGCACCTCTTCACGGACACCAAGTTTTGTATAGAGAGCGATCGCTGGGTCATCACCAATGTCTGCCTGTACAAAAATAACGTAGGCTGCTCGCGCTACAGCAATCTTTTTTAATTCCTGAATTAAGGCAGTGGCAATGCCTTCACGTCGATGGGCTGCGGCAACAGCCAGATCATAGATATAAATTTCGCTCCGCTCTTGTTCAAATTTCTGGAGTTCATAAGCAGTGAGACCTCCAACTACTGCTCCATTTTTTAAGGCGGCGATCGCAATCAAATAATTACTATTTAGTAACTGCTGAAGATAGCCATCCCTTGGAGGATAGGAGCTATAGGTATCAACTTCATCAAAAGCTTCTCCAAAGACAGTCAATAATTCTCTCAGAGGTGCTAAGTCATTAGCAGAAAGCTGGCAAATACTAAAGGGTTCAGAAGATGTCATAGGAAAAATTACTCCAAATATTGCGGTAAATCAGCCCCGATCGCCTCAACTCGCCTCAATAATTTATCTTTTCAAGGCGATCGCTATCACTATGAGTCATAAAATTTAGGCGATCGTTCTCTTCCTCCTATGTATCGTATATTAAGCATTAGAACCTAGAACCAATCCCTAGACTTTTAAAATTCAGGTAATTATTGCAAAGATTTAACCGTGATTACAAACGCTAGTAGCCTTACCCGCCGCAATCTTCATCAAACCTTTGGTTTGAGATTCGACCCTAGCGATTACTTTTTTGATGAATGGTTAAGTAATGCGCCAAATCTAACTGAAGCAGAACTCCAAGGACTCGATCGCCTTACTCGCAACTATACCTATCTCAGTCAAGAGGAACCGCCCCTCGAAGAAATTGTGAAGCTGGTCGTGGTATCACCATTGCTAGATTTGGCTGGTTTCTATCAATTTCCTTTTTTGGTAAAAGCAGAAGTAAGTACCTCTATCGAAGTTGCGGACGAAGCTGATGCCATGGCAGTTCAAGGCAGAATTGATATTTTGGTAATCCAAGATAGTTTTTGGATTTTGGCAATTGAATCAAAACCTGCAAGGCTAGACGTGACGGCGGGAATTCCCCAAGCACTTACTTATTTGTTGAGAGCACCCAAATTGCAGACAAGTTGTTATGGAATGGTGACAAACGGTCGAGAAGTATTATTTTTGAAATGTGATCGCCAGCAAAATGTCCCTCAATATACACGATCGCCTACTTATCGATTGATAGAAAATACAGCAGAACGTATCCAAGTTTTGCAGGGACTGAAACGAATTGGGGCTTATATTAGCGATTTGAGGAGTGAGGCGATCGCTTGATGATGGAGAGTAGGGGATTTTTAAGAGTCTAAGCATCAGACCTTAGAGTCATTAAACGTGGGAGTGTGAATTGATGGAAAGTAGTCTAACCCCCGGCTCGATCGTAGCCCTTGGCAGTGCCATGATGATTTTGGCAGCAATTCCTAGTGTCAGTGTTTTAGCAGTTTCCACCAGAGCAGCCACCTATGGACTAGCTCGCAGGATTATTTATTACCTTTGCCGATCAAAAGGCAGTCTTATTTTATCTTGGCTTCTTCCCAGCTTTTTTTGATATTTCCCAGATATCTTATGTTGATATGGGGATTATTATTAGTATTGCAATTGTTGCAGTAGGTGGGGTAAAAATTGCCTATGCTTTGATGGCCGATCGAGCTAGGTTATTGATTAATCAGCAAGCCAAAAAATGGCTAAATATTGTAGCTGGTTGGGTGATGATGGCGGTGGGAATATTTGTCATAGTCAAACCTTGATTATGCTAATTTTGATAATATTGAGAATATAAGATTACTTGATTAAAACTAGATTCAAACTAAATTAGACCTCTTGCGTGAATCATGACCCTCACCCTAAATCCCTCTCCCTAGGGAGAGGGACTTTCCTCTTACTCCCCTTCTCCCTAGGGAGAAGGGGCGTGGGGATGGGGCT
>JAAUUE010000379.1 GCA_012031635.1 Coleofasciculaceae cyanobacterium SM2_1_6
TGATACGCCTACTTGTTCAGCACAAATTCATCATACCATAGTATGGATTTGGTTAGCTACGTACCTACGCTAACCCGCCTTATATCCCACGGCTAAAGCCAGTGGGTTTTACGGCGATTTCTATAAAGATTTGCATCTAGCCCTAGATGGGTACAACAATCCTAGCTGAAATAGATGCATTTTATGGAGTTGCAATAGTTACAGCCTGATCTATGGGAATATTTATAGCAATTCTAAAAATCTAGCATAGTCAATAAATCTAGCATGGTCACTGAGCGGAATGGTCAATAAATCTGGCATGGTCACTGAGCGGAGCCGAAGTGCCATATTTAATTTGTGGTAAGATCCCTGACCTAGTTGGTTTGGGTAGTAGATTTGTGTAGGAGGTATGGAGTTTTGTCATTATTTTTGCAAAAGACGGGACATAGAATTGCGGAATATCTGCCCATAGATCAGGCTATGTGGCAAAAACTCGATCTCCTAAAGGCTTTGGTGCAGCGAGACCTAGAAGGAAAGTATCGGGGTTCTTTTTTAGGAAATTTCTGGGCAATTCTCAATCAACTTGCTCAACTATTAATTTTCACCTATGTTTTTTCCATTATTCTCAAGGTACGCCTGAGTACACGAGCCTTACACGCCAATGACAATCTTGCCTTTGGGTTGTGGCTGTTCGCAGGCTTGCTATCTTGGAGTGCTTTTAGTAATGGTTTCTTACAAGCGGCTACTTCCGTAGTCAATCAACCCAACTTAGTGAAAAAAGTCGTATTTCCCCTCGGCTTGCTGCCTCTCATCCCCATTCTCACCGCCTTTATTGAAAGTACTTTTGGCTTAATTACCTTGCTGGGGTTTATGCTAGTGCTGACAGGAAATTTGCAGGGAACGATCGTTCTGCTCCCGTTGGTCTGGATTCCCCAATTACTAATCACGGCGGGTTTAGGCTATCTAGTGGCGGGATTGACGGTGTTTATTCGAGATATTCCCCAAACCTTAGGAGTGCTGATTAACCTGTGGTTCTACGTCACCCCGATCGTGTACCCCGCCGAAGTCATCCCCGAAACATGGCGTAGTTGGGTATTCTGGCTCAATCCCCTCGCCGCCATTGCTACTTTTTATCGAGAAGCAATCCTAGATGGCGAAATCACCCACTGGCAAGAATTAGGATTTACTACTTGTATCTCCCTAGTTATTTTTATCTTTGGTTTATGGGTTTACCGCCGCGCCCGTCCCGCCTTTGCTGATGTGCTTTAAACTAGCTAGATATTACCTAGATATTACCTAGATATTGCTGCCCGGATTTCATCAATTCATTTATCCCAAACCAAGCATGACTGATACTGCTGTTGCCTTAACTAATATTTCTAAATGTTATCGGCGTTATGCTCATCCTAGCGATCGCCTCAAGGAGCTACTCCTCCCCCAGCGCAGCTATGCTCAGGAATTTTGGGCCTTAAAAGATATTAACTTGGAAATTCCGAGGGGCAAAACCGTGGGCATTATTGGCAGAAATGGTTCTGGAAAAAGTACTCTTTTGCAAATTATTGCGGGGACGGTTACGCCGACTACAGGAACAGTTGGTGTCCACGGCAGAATCGGGGCTTTATTAGAACTAGGTAGCGGTTTTAATCCAGATTTCACAGGGCGAGAAAATGTCTTTTTGAATGGGGCAATTTTGGGAATTAGTCGGGAAGAAATGACTCAAAGGTTTGGAGCGATCGCCAGCTTTGCCGACATTGGTGATTTCCTTGAACTCCCAGTCAAAACCTACTCCAGTGGGATGATGATGCGCCTTGCCTTCGCTGTTTCTGTGAACCTAGAACCAGATATTTTAATTGTAGATGAAGCCCTTTCCGTGGGAGATGCCGCTTTTCAATTTAAGTGCTTTGAAAGATTAGAAAAACTCACAGCTTCTGGGGTGACAATTCTCTTAGTTTCCCATGATATCAAGACTGTCAAAACCTTTTGTGATCACGTAATTTATCTCTCCAAAGGCTTAGAAGTTGCCTCCGGGGCGGCGGATGAAGTGGCGGAGCTATATTTTATGGATCTGCGAGATGAACAGCGCCAAATCCTCTCGGATAAAGCTACGGTGAAGGCGAAACCCGCCCTCAATCAAAATCAAAGAACCGCCTTTGGGACAGATGAGGGACAGATTCTCAAGGCAACTTTTGTCAATACTAGTGGTGATACCTCGGTGTTTACCCTGGGGGATGAAATTAAAATTGCCGTAGAAGTAGAGTTTCTAAGTAATCTCAAATATCCGACCCTTTGTATCATGGTGCAAGACCGCAAAAGTATTCCCATTGGGGGCAAATATATCCGCCTCAGTGCTGATGATCCAGAGGAGAAAATTACTACCAAAAATGTGATTTTTGCTTTCCCTTGCAAACTCGCTGAAGGTAATTATTTTATTACCCTGAGATTAGAAAATCGCCAATCAGATAAAACTTCTTTTTTGATTGATAAACAAGCGGGAACTCTTTCTTTTGAGGTAATGCGGACTACAGACAAGAAATTCTTGGGGATGGTCGATCTAGAAATTGAAGGAAATTTAACTTTATAAATAATGGGATCTGACCTGGGCAGAGTTTTATTCTATAGAAATTTTCATGGCTTTACAGGTGGTCATCTGAAGGTGTGGAATTATTTTAACCATACCTTGGCTAGTGAAAATTATCAGCCTTACATTAGTTTTACGCCCAACTCTGTCTGGGATCATACAAATCCTTGGCAGTTATTTCCCCAGCACGTTGTTGAAGATGTCAGTAATTTTTCTAAGGATATTTTGTTTTTAGCTGGTTTAGATTGGTTCCGAGTCCCAGAAGCGGAACGGGGTAATTCTCCGGTGCCGATCGTGAATCTGATTCAAGGGTTTCGTCATGCAGATCCCCACCATCCCTGTTATGGATTTCTAAAGTATCCAGCGATTCGCATCTGTGTGAGCCAAGAAATCAAGGAGGCGATCGAAGCGACAGGGCAACCCCAAGGAGAAATTTTTGTCATCCCCAACGGCATCGATCTAGAAAAATTTTCCCAGCCAAAACTAAATTCTCAATTTCCTACTCAAATACATTCCCCATCTCAGTTAAATTCCCAATTACACCAAACCTATTCTCAATCTTCCCCTGAAGATTTTGCTGTTCTAACTCAAGCTCCTACTCAAGTTCTATCTCAACCCGATCGCCCCCACCAAGTCACGATCGTCGCCCCCAAGCAACCCCAGCTAGGCAGGCAACTCAAGGAACAATTACAATTAAGTTATCCCCACATCCAAACCCAGATGCTTGATTATTTTCTGCCCCGTCAGGAATTTATCCAACGGCTCAAGACCAGTCAGATTACGGTATTTTTTCCTTTGGAAACCGAAGGATTTTATCTGCCGGCTCTAGAGGGAATGGCGGCAGGAACTTTGGTAGTCTGTCCTGATTGTGTGGGGAATCGATCGTTTTGTTTAGATAATTGGAACTGTTGGCGACCAGAATATAAACTGTCAAAAATCTTCCAAGCAGTAGAGCAGGTCTTGGCTGCCAGCCCTAGGGAGCGGCAGGAAATTCGAGATCATGCTCAGCTAACGGTGGCTAAACATGATTTAATAGCAGAGCGCAGGGCTTTTCTCAAAATTTTGGCGAAGGTAGAACAATTATGGCAGGAACTTTAGATATCGAAAATATGGATTTAGTTGATGTAAATCTTGAGCTGAACCTTGAGCCGAATCTTGAGCCGGGGGTTCAAGAGGACGATCGACAAAATTCTCATCACTACAATAATTTTCATAATATTTTGCTGACGGGTGTGCCTCGATCGGGAACTACCTTAACTTGTCATCTCCTCAACAAAGTTCCCAATACCGTCGCTCTCCACGAACCCATGACGGTGCGGCTGTTTGCTGATCTGCCCAATCATGGGGCAATTTGCGACCAGATTGAGACTTTTATGAATCAAGTCCGCCACCTAGCTTTAACCAAAGGCACGGTGATTTCTAAGCATATTAATGGACAGATTCCTGATAATCCCGTTTCGGCTAAATCCACAGACACAGGTTTGAGACCGCCCCTGGCTACCCACGGGGAAATCCCCATTGAGAAAGAGCTAGACGCAAATTTTGATCTGGTGATCAAGCATCCGGGAGCTTTTAGTGCTGTGATTGAAGGCTTGGTGGATCGATTCCCATGCTATGC
>JAAUUE010000027.1 GCA_012031635.1 Coleofasciculaceae cyanobacterium SM2_1_6
AGCCTATTAACTCTTGGCTAAAAACCAGAAACTACACATTGAGGGAATTGGTGCTGGAGGGCGGGGATCACGGGACAGGGCTTTTTCGGGGAAAGATTGGTATTTCCTTGAAGATTGTTTTGAACATTACTTTGGGAATCACTCTGAAAGTTAAAGATACTCCAACTAAAGGGAGCTTTCTCTTCGGCAGAGAGCCAGAGGAGACGCTTAGCACGGGTCATGGCAACGTAGAGGAGGCGAAATTCTTCGGCAGTTTTGAGGTATTCTGCTTCTTGCCACGCCTGAGCAGCAAGGGGAATCTCGGTCTCGTGGTCACTGAGCGACTTGCCTTGAGCGGAGCCGAAAGGAGTCGAAGTGTGGTCACTGAGCGGAGTCGAAGTGTGGTCACTGAGCGGAGTTGAAGTGTGGAGTTTAGCCCTGATCTGCGCTCTGGCAACTTCAGCTAGGGTATATTCACCGAGAAACTTGGCTCCAGCAGGGACGTAGAGACTGCCGGGGATCACGTCTTCATTGAGGAAGGGCAGGAATACATAGTCCCAGTCGAGTCCCTTGGCTTTGTGCATGGTGATAATTGTCAGTTGACCGGGGCGGATATATTGGGCTTCGGGGTTTTCGATTTCTACCCAAGAGAGTTTTTCGGTGTTGATAATTTCTTGGAGATGGTCGATCGCTCCCCCTAAGTCTTGCTTTCTTTGGTGCTTCCCTAGGCGTTCCATCAGTTTATCCGTAAGTTTATCATTGGTGGCGAGTTCGGCTTGGTCGTAGCGGAGCGTAAAGGCTAAAAAGGTTGGTAAGTGATACAAAGGCAGTTCTCCCTTTGCCCGGAGAAGCTGGGTGCAATAGCGGCGGGCGATGGTCACGGCGGCAGATTGCGGCGGGTCGAGGGGGCTGGGGTAGAGGAATTGCTCTGGGAAGGTGACGAGGGCGTTGAGGTCTTGGGCGGGGACTAGCTGGCGTTGGACAAGGATTTCGAGGGCAGCTTTGAGGTAATCGGGGGAGTGGGGGCGATCGAGAAATTGCAAGAGGCAGAGTATTTCTTTGGGAATATGGGAGTGGCGATCGTTTTCGTGGACTTCGTAGATCAATAATCCGGCTGCCTTGGCTGGGGTCTGGAGTTGTTGCGCCAAAAAGCTCCCCTGCCGATTTTCCCGGACCAGAATTGCCATGGTGCGATCGGGATGGGCTTGAAATAGAGCAATAGTCCGCTTACTCAGTAATTCCACGGTCTCATAAATATCTACTGGAGTGTGTATCTCTAAGCCTAAATCTGTAGGTTCAGGGTTAGCCTCCGGCTGGGGATCCCCCGGAGCTACCGGGAGAATTTGTTGGGGTTGAAAAGGACTTAGCTGAGATTTGCTCTGGGTTTGATTCACCCATTTAAGGACAAAATTCGCCGCATCAATAATAATCTGGCTACTCCGTCCCGCCTGATCCATGGTGGCAAGACTTCCTTCACGGCTGCGTTCTAGACAAAATCGCCGGAAGTAGACCGGATCTGCCGGGGTAAAAGTAGAGTTGATGGCTTGGTTGGGATCGCCGACCCGGATCAGGTTGGGAGCCGCATTGCCATCGGCCGGGGTAGCAATAATTTCTAAGAGCTTTGCCTGCAAGGGGCTGGAATCTTGGGCTTCGTCTTCAAAAACAGCATAGACTTGTTGCTGCCAAAGGTTTCTAGCGTTGGGATTTTCCAGTACTCGCAAGGCTCCGAGGATCATATCATCGTAATCGAGGAAGTTGCGCTGGCGGCTGTAATGTTCGTACTGGGCATACAAGCCAGCTGCGATCGCTAGGGTTTGATAATCATCATCCACAACATAACTCAATTCCCGTAGCGCCTCCACCGACAGCCCCGAACTTTTGGCTTCATGCACCACGGTACTGACTAGTGTTGGTAATATCTCCGTCCGCAACACCGCCGATCGCCGTAATCTCTCTGTTTCTTCCCCATCAAAATCACCTCCCATTCCAGAGAGAAGACCGATAAATAGCTGGGGGTTTTGACTAATCCACTGCTCCACCACGGTTTTAATTAAGCGATGTCCCTTGGTGGGATCAATCAGGGTTGAGCCTTCGAGGTTCAGCCCAGAAAGGCGGGAGTGGGTTTGGGCAATATTCAGCGCCAGCCCGTGGAGCGTATGCACGGCAAAGCCGAGACTAGGCAAACCCAAATCTTCCTTGAGGTAGGTACGAATTTTATTTTTGATATTGGCGGCGGCTGCTCTGGTGAAGGTAACGATGATCAATTGGGGTTGCCGGAGTTGGCGGGGTTGAATTTGGGAGAGGCGAGCAATGGTTAGAGCCGCAGCGATCGCCATCCCCGTAGATTTACCAGCCCCCGGTACTGCTGAAACCCCCAACTGCCCCCCTTGCCAGTCAGCCATGGCTATCTGCCCCGGACGCAATTTTGCCCGGAGTTTTATCACTTTTGTATGTAACTCCATCCCTGTGTTTGTTGCTTGGTCTTGGGGGCAATCACTCAGTAATTTTTCCATCACTTTGGGGGGGTAGAATCGGGGTTTATAAATAATTTACAGTTATTTTATCAAAGGTTTACAAACATTTCTGTTCTAAACAATCCTTAAGTATTAACATCTACATATCAGGAGTTACGCAAATTAACTTATAAGTACTGATTTCCGTAATCTAAATTTTCTCTAGTGAAGTCACCAGTAGTAGATTAGGTCAATATATTTACTGAGCTTGTGATCAGGGTAATCCTCGCAGAGTTGATGATCAGTAAAATTACATAAGATCAGCTCTAATCCAAAACAATATCAAACTTATCTACTAGCAAGTTTTTCTCAGTCAACGAAATCAAATATTAAAAAATATTAAAGTTAATCTTGGTATCTATCTATGTCTCTCTCCTTCATCTCCCCTTTAACTACTAGCCTCCCTACCACACCTCAAAAAAAACTAGTATTCATTGATGCGGCTGTAGACAATTTTAGCAGCTTACTCAAAGGCTTGGAGCCAAACTCAGAAGCGGTAGTTCTGGATTCTAGCCAAGATGGAGTGATGCAGATTAGCAATTTTTTGGCTACCTACCAAGGGACGATCGACAGCATCCAGATTCTCTCCCACGGAGCCGCAGGTAGCCTCCAGTTAGGCTCTTCTCGCTTAAGTCTGGATAATCTGGAGCAGTACGAAAATGTTTTAAGTGATTGGTTTGCTTCTAGCTCTAATAGTGCTGGGACTAAACCCGATTTGTTGCTCTTTGGCTGTGATGTGGCAGCAGGAGATGTGGGGCAGGAATTTGTCGAGAAACTAAGTAAAATTACTGGGGCGGATGTGGCAGCTTCCATAGACCCCACGGGCAGCGTAGCGAAGGGAGGCAACTGGATTTTAGAGAAGGTGACGGGAGCGATCGAGGCAACCTCTGCTTTTAGCCAAACCGTCAAAGAAGCCTACCAATATCTTCTGGCTACTTTTACCGTCACCAATGAAAACGATACTGGGGCTGGCTCCCTGCGCCAAGCAATTTTCGATGCCAATGCCAATCCGGGGCTGGATACTATTATTTTTGATCCCTCAGTTAAGCTAATTAAGCCAAACACTCCCCTGCCGAATATTACCGATCCCGTTAACCTCGATGGTCGCCCCGGACAAGCAGGAACCCTTCCCGGTGTAGAAATCAACGGTCTCAATGCTGGTAGTGATTACAATCAAAACTCTGGATTACAGTTATGGGGACCAAGAACTGCCCCTCCTGCTTTTCTGACTCCCTATGCTGGAGCCGATGGCAGCACAATCCGGGGACTCTCCATTACAGGTTTTTGGGGCAATGGCTTACTTCTATTTCAGACAGACAATAATACGATCGAGTACAACCACATCGGGGCTGATGTGACGGGGACTGTCGCCAGAGGCAACAGCCGAGCCAACGATGCGGAGGTTTACCATGCACTGCTGTTACGGGGTTCTCAAAATAACGATATTCGCAATAACCTAGTCTCTGGTAACTACGGCTCCGGGATCGTCCTGTTTAGCGACTTTGGTCTCAACGGCGGCTATACAGATAGAAATGGCATTGCCCAACCTCTTGCTGTCGGTCGTGACTCCCGAAATAATAATGTTATCAACAATACTACAGGTCTTGATATTACTAGAGAGCGAGCACTAAGCAACGAACGCATTGGCATATTTGTTGAAGGTAATAACAATCTCATTGAGGGTAACTGGGTGGCAGGCAATGGTGCAGATGCAACATCAGCAGGCACTTATGCTAGGGGACTCATGATTGACTCGAACGCAAGTTCAGAATCTAATACTTTTAGAAATAATATTGTCGGTACAAATCCTAGTCGAACTGTTGCTATCCCCAATCGGACTAATAATGGTGATATTGAAGATGCAGGGGGGGCAGCAAAGCTTAACTACTTTCAAGGAAATTCTTACTACGGCGACTTCTTTGGTTTCAACTTTGGTTCTCCTAAGGACTTGGGTGGAAACTTTCAAGTAACAGCTCCTGCCCCGACTAATCCTGTTCTCACAGCGATCGCTCCTCAATTAACTGACATTACCTCTAACCAACCAGTCAACAATGGCGACCTAATCGATACCTTGGTCGGCGGTTCCATTACCAGCACACCGGGTAAAGGAATTGCGGTGACAGCAGTAAATAATACCAACGGTACTTGGGAATTTTCTACCGATAATGGGGCAACCTGGGCAAACCTAAAAACCGCAGTAGAAACCCCACCAATTCTTCCTGAATATAACAACAACTGGCCTGATAATTTGCCAGGTAAAGGTGGTACTGGCACCCCTGAAGGAGTTTTCATGTTGGCAGCAGATGGAAAAAATAGGATCCGTTTTGTTCCAAATGTTGGTTTTACAGGAAATGTAACTAATGGTGTCACCTACATGGCTTGGAATCAAGTATTGGGTGGGAATGGAGCTTGGACAAATATTGACTATATAGGTAGAGTCAAACTTGATATGGTACGGGTGGCTTTCAGTATGGATAATACTACTGGCAACAAAACCACAGACAATTTTAGTATTGAAGTGCTGCCCGGTAATCAGGCTCCGGTGTTAGATCCAGTTTTGGTGCAGTCTTTAGCTCCTATCGATAAAGACCCTGTGTCTAATCCCGGAACTTTGGTAAGTGCGTTGATTCCCGGAGCGGCAGTGACTGACCCAGATACTGGAGCCTTAGAGGGTATTGCCGTTACCAATGTCGATAACAGTAATGGAACTTGGGAATACAGCACCGATGGCGGCACCAATTGGTCAGCCTTTGGGACTCCCGGTGCCACTAATGCTCGCTTATTGGCAGCAGATGCAAATACTCGCGTGCGGTTTGTCCCCAATGCGGGCTATGAAGGTGCGCCTCAAATCTCCTTCCGGGCTTGGGATCAGGTGATTGGGACTGCCGGAGGGACTACAGATGTCTCGGTTAATGGTGGGGTGACTCCTTTTAGCTTGGCTTTGGGAACCGCAGCGATCGCCGTTGGGAATGCAGTAGTAGTCCCACCCCCAGTGATTCCCGAACCTCCTGTAACCCCAGAAACACCGAGTACACCGGATACACCGATCGACCCCGGTTTTATCCCCCTCCTCAAAAATCCCCCCGCACCCCCAACTCCAGAACCGATAGTCATTGGCAATCCTCCCGCCCTTGATTTACCCAAATCTCAATTTCCCTTCTCTCTGTTTCCTTTTGCTTTCCCCCTTCTCCCATTTCCTTTGCGCTTTCCCAATCTGAATCCGACTTTGGAAAAGCTAGTTACCAACGAGGCAGAAGCAGGAGACGGCTGCCCCTGTGCCACAGTTATTAACCAACAGCAAGCTAACCCAGTAACAGGAATCATTCGGGGAACTGTTGGAGGCGATCGCCTTATCAGTAAATCTGTACCCAAAGGTAAAAATGGCAAGGATGATGACGATGATAACGATGATGATCAGAAATCTCCTCAACGAGCTAATACCGTTTATGGATTACAAGGTAACGACCGCATCTTCGGCGGGGCTGGAGATGACAATCTCTACGGTGGGGCTGGTAATGATGTCATTCGTGGCGGCAAAGGCAGAGACTTTATCAAGGGTGGAGCCGGGAACGATCGCCTTTCCGGTGGTAAAGGTAATGATGTGATTTTTGGCGGAGCCGGGAAAGATATTATTTACGGTGGTCAGGGTAATGATTTCCTCTCTGGAGGAGCTGGGGATGATCTTATCTACGGCGAACAAGGTAATGATGTGATGGCCGGCGGGGCTGGAGACGATCGTCTCTACGGCGGGGCTGGCAATGATCAGATCTGCGGCTGTGATGGGGATGACGAGGTATACGGTGGTCAGGGTAACGATATTCTCCACGGTGGTCGAGGTAACGATGCCCTCTTTGGGGAGCAAGGAGATGATATCCTCTACGGTGGAGCTGGTAATGATTTCCTCTCTGGCGGTCAAGGAAAAGATGCTCTCTTTGGGGGTCAAGGCAGTGACATTCTCTTTGGTGGAGCTGGTAATGATTTTCTTGCTGGCGGAGCTGATAATGATGCTCTCTACGGTGGTAAGAGCCATGATATCCTCTTCGGTGGTGAGGGTCACGACCTCTTAGTAGGTGGCGATGGCAATGATGTCCTCTGGGGCGGGGTGGGTAATGACCTGCTCATCGGTGGTAAGGGCAATAATGTCCTGATTGGTGGTGAGGGCAGTGATCGCTTCCGGTTAGCCGCTAATAACAGCATGGATACCATTACGGACTTTAATGTGGGCGAAGATTTCCTCGAACTAGCGAAGGGCTTAAAAATCTCTGACCTGCAAATTGTTCAAGTTGTAGGCGCAACGGTCATCGGTCTGCAACCCAAAACTCCTTTCCCTAGCGATCAACCCCTAGCGATCCTGCTGGGAGTAAATGCCGACACCATCACCCCCAATAGTTTTCTGTCTGCTTAACTTCAGGATTCCCGGACATGACCGCCGGGGAATATGTCAAAATAATCTAAACTAATAGGTCTGGCTCTACAGGCGGATGTCTCAACTCTAGATGTTTCTGGCAGTAGGGAGCCGCCTATCTTAACTTCAATCTCAATTCTTCTCAATTATGGCAACCATTAACGACAACTACCTAAAACTAAAAGCCGGATATCTATTCCCAGAAATTGCTCGCCGAGTTAATACCTTTGCTGCCGAAAATCCTGAAGCGGCAGTGATTCGCCTAGGCATTGGGGATGTCACGGAACCTTTACCTGTGGCTTGCCGGACAGCGATGATTCAAGCGATCGAGGACCTAGGCGATCGAGCTACTTTCAAGGGCTACGGGCCAGAACAGGGCTATGCTTGGCTCCGGGAAAAGATCGCTGCCCACGACTTCCAAGCAAGGGGCTGTGATATCAGTGCCGAGGAAATTTTTATCTCTGATGGTTCCAAGTGTGACAACGGCAATATTTTAGATATTTTGGGCAATGACAATAAAATTGCCGTTACGGATCCCGTCTATCCCGTGTATGTAGATACCAACGTCATGGCAGGGCATACAGGCGAAGCCAACGAAAAGGGAGAGTACGCCGGGCTAGTTTATCTGCCTGTGACGGCGGCAAATAACTTCACAGCCCAGATTCCCACGGAAAAAGTAGATTTGATCTATCTCTGTTTCCCCAACAACCCCACCGGAGCCACGGCAACGAAGGAACACTTGCAAGCATGGGTAGATTATGCTCGTCATCATGGCTCGATCATTTTCTTTGATGCCGCCTATGAAGCCTATATTACGGATCCTGCCCTGCCCCATTCCATCTATGAGATTCCCGGAGCCAAAGACTGTGCGATCGAGTTTCGGTCTTTCTCCAAAAATGCCGGATTCACCGGAACTCGCTGCGCCCTCACCGTAGTTCCCAAAAATCTCACAGGCAAAGCGCAGGATGGTACAGATGTAGAAATCTGGAAACTCTGGAACCGTCGGCAATCCACCAAATTTAACGGAGTTTCCTACATTGTCCAACGGGGAGCCGAAGCTGTGTACACCCCAGAGGGACAGGCCCAAATTAAAGAGTTAGTGAGCTTCTATCTCGAAAATGCCCAAATCATTCGGGAACAACTCACGGCGGCGGGCTTACAGATCTACGGTGGCGTGAATGCGCCCTACGTCTGGGTCAAAACTCCCCACGGACTCTCTAGCTGGGATTTCTTTGATAAACTCCTTCACACCTGCCATGTGGTCGGCACTCCCGGCTCTGGCTTCGGGGCGGCTGGGGAAGGTTATTTCCGCATTTCTGCCTTCAATAGCCGGGAAAACGTCACTACCGCTATGGCAAGAATCACCCAGAAATTTAAGCTAGGTTAGGTTGTTTAACGTGAGTTCGACAAAATCTGAAGCCCTCACCCTCTCCCAGAACGGGGGAGGGAACAAGAAAAATTAGTCTTACTCCCCTTCTCCCCCCTTGAGGGAGAAGGGGTTGGGGGATGAGGGGTATTTCTGAGCATCGAACTCACGTTAGGTTAGGTTGTTTAACGTGAGTTCGGGATAAGAAATCCTCCTGATCCAATTTTACGAAACCTATAACCATTATTGCTGGCTGAGCGGAGTCGAAGCCAAAACCCCATAACAAGTGTTTGGTCGATTATCTGCATTGATGGCGGGAATTATCCCCTCGACTTCGCTCAGGGAACGTCTTTAGGCTTAGGGTCAGGGCTTTTCCTTAAACCGAACTCACGTTATTTAATTGAAAGGTGGGATATCAGGTCGATCGCAGGGGTTCCCACCAATAAACTGCTAACTGCTAACTGCTAACTGTTCACTGTTAACTGTTCACTGATAACAGAGGTTCCCACCAATCTTGATGATTGAGATACCAAGCTACGGTTTGGCGCAGACCCTCAACTACCGTCACCGAGGGAGTCCACCCCAATTCTTTGGTAATTTTGGTGGCATTAATGCTATAGCGGCGATCGTGCCCCGCCCGGTCTTGGACAAAGGTAATTAATTTCTTCGCCGGAGTCACAGGTAAATCGGGGGCGAGTTCATCCATGAGGTCACAAATGAGATTAACCAGATCTATATTTTTCACCTCATTATTGCCGCCAATATTATAGGTTTCGCCGGGAGTTCCCTTGTGGATCACCGCATCCAAGGCTCGACAATGATCCCCCACGTAGAGCCAATCCCGGATATTCTGCCCATCACCATAGACGGGGAGATTTTTCCCCAAGAGAATATTGGTGAGGATTAGGGGAATCAGTTTTTCGGGAAATTGGTAGGCTCCGTAGTTGTTGGAGCAGTTGGTGATCAGGGTGGGCAAGCCGTAGGTGTGGTGGTAGGCTCGGACGAGGTGATCGCTCCCGGCTTTGGAGGCGGAGTAGGGGCTGTTGGGGGCGTAGGGCGTGGTTTCACTGAAGGGCGGATCCGTGGGGCTGAGGCTGCCATAGACTTCATCGGTGGAGACGTGGAGGAAAACCCCCGGATTGTTGCTGGTGGGGCGATGGTGACGGAAGGCTTCCAGGAGGGTGAAAGTGCCGATCACATTAGTTTGAATGAAAGCACCGGGCTGAAGAATTGATCGATCGACGTGGGATTCGGCGGCAAAGTGGGCGATGGTTTCAATATTTTCTGTCTTTAAGATTTCGGTAACTAGCAGTTGATTACAGATATCCCCTTTAATAAAATGAAAATTCCCTTTCTCTGATAACCCGGCTAGGTTTGCCAAATTTCCTGCATAGGTCAGGGCATCGAGGACAACAAGGCGATCGCTCTTGTATTTTTCTGCCCAATAATGCACGAAATTGGAGCCAATAAATCCTGCGCCCCCAGTTACTAAAATATTAGTCATAGTTACAAATATAAAATTAAAGTGTTGCCTAAAAAAATGTTGTCTAAAAAAAACAAAAGAGAGCAAAAAATTATCAAACTAGCCTAACCAAAAGTAGAGCCATTCCATCCCCACATTGCCCCCTTTGCATCAGCAAATTCAATATAAATCCGGTTGCTGGGAATCTGCAATTTTTTATTAATTTCCGTACAAAAATCTAAGCTCATAGCTTTAGTCTGACTAGGATTCATCGTGCCGACACTTTTGATTTCTACATAGCAAACTGGCTCCAATGTGCCCCCAAAGGTCATGGTGATCCCCGCCTCCAGCATGGTCATCACGTAGGATTCTGGTTTGCCTAGATGGCTTGCTAACTTGCTAGATAAGGTTTTTAGTAGAGCTTGAGTGGTTTCTTGCCCTGGACTCGGTATAGAAATTTGAACTTTAATTAAAGGCATGGATACTAATTACATTAATCTCGATACTGTTTCAGATTATTATTGCAAATTATTAACAGATTTATAAATAAATTTCCCCTAGTGTTTCATAAAAAATCCCCCTAGGGCGGGGGAGACTAACCAGACAATTTCTAACTAGGGATACTTAAAAATTCAATAACTAGGATTTTCGGTTATGGCTCCTAGGCAAACTAGGTAATATCTTAAGTATCAAAGGTATCAAAATTGCGATCGTTACGATCATTGAAATTAATCTGTAAGCTAATTGTAAAATCAATGTGGAATTAATCCTGAATTAGGGCTGAGAAATTACGCATTAGTGCTGGTGGCAACTTTCCCATTTTTGCTTTGTCCATTGGCATTGCGGGGCTGGATCACACCGTAGCCGCCGTGGTTGCGTTCGTAGATGACGTTGATTTCATTGGTTTTGACATTGCAGAATACATAGAAATCATGATCTACTAATTGCAATTGTTCTAGGGCTTCCTCGATCGTCATCGGTGGCATGGCAAAGTACTTCATCCGCAACACATCGGCGGGCAGTTCTGGGGTACGATCGCCGATTAAATCTCCACTCACCGGGGTTTCTAGGATGACTTCCGCCACCTTAGCCGTAACGTGAGTTTTCTGGTCTAGGCGCTTTTCTTTATACTTGCGGAGTTGTCTGGCAATCTTATCAGCCACGAGGTCAATGCTGGCGTAGAGGTCTTCCTGGCGCTCTTCCGATCGAATCACCGTCCCATTGGCGTAGAGAGTTACCTCTGCAACTTGGTTGGCACTAATGCGGGGATTTTTGGCTACCGATAGATGAACATCAACTTCAGTGGTAATATTCTGAAAGTGACTCACAGCCCTTTCAATTTTTTGATGCACATACTCATTAATGGCATCGGTAATTTCAATATTTTTGCCCTGAATTACCAATTTCATAATTACTTTACTCCATCTTTAACTGATGTTTGATTATTGTCTGGGGTGATGATGGGTAGCGAGGAGGGACGGCTACTAATGAGGCTCTCTAGCTAGGCTATCTAGGATCACTCTTTTACCCTAGCACTTTGTATTCTACAAAACATCAACTTTTCACTTCTCTTTAACTTAATTTGCAATCAGTGACATTCAGTAAGAATACTAGACGAAGGTGTATACTAAAGGATTTGGGTCTTGTTCCCTACGAAACTGCTTGGCAGCAACAGCGATCGCTCCTGGAGGCTCGTTTGCACCAACCAGAACTAGAGGATATTTTCCTGCTCCTCGAACATCCCCCAGTATATACCCTAGGCACTGGCTCTAGTTTAGATTTTCTCAAATTTGATCCGGCGACAATTCCCCCGACCCAACTATACCGAGTGGAACGGGGCGGAGAAGTCACTTATCATTGTCCGGGGCAGGTGGTGGGCTACCCAATTTTGAACCTGCGTTATTACCAACAAGATTTACATTGGTATTTGCGGCAGTTAGAAGAAGTAATTTTGCAGGTATTGCATAGCTACGGTTTGCCGGGGGAGAGGCTGCCGGGGTTGACAGGGGTATGGATCGAGGGGCGCAAGGTGGCAGCGATCGGAGTGAAGGTGAAACGCTGGATCACCATGCACGGCTTTGCCCTGAATGTCTGTCCAGATTTGGCGGGTTTTAGCCAGATTGTCCCCTGTGGGATTAGCGATCGCCCCGTAGGCAGTATGGCGCAATTTTTGCCGGGAATTACCGTAGCTGAGGTTAAACCCCATCTCATCCAAGCCTTTAGCCGGGTGTTTGCAGTTACTTTAGAAAATTCTGATGGCTAAGAGGATGTCTAAAAAGTCGGCATTTATTAAGCCCTTGGCTACTAAAGCCGCAGCTACAAGAAACTTTTAAAACATCCTCTAGGTTGATGATCTTAACTGATTACTGATCGATTTCCTCGACTAGCAAGGGCAGCTAATCCTAGGCACAATAGGGCATTAATCATCAGGTAGCTCCGAGCAACTAACCCTGTCCCCAAGCCCCAAAGCTGCGGATCCACCACGGCATTCACCACAAGACAACTAGTCACCCCGATCGCTGTACCAATGGCAAAACCTTTTCCTTGGGGATGACCCAAAAGTAGGGCAATTAGACCCAGAGGAATCAGGACACTGGCAAAAAGCGGGTTCAAGGCTGTACCGCCAGTGATGGCATTTCCTAATTCGGGAACCGAACTACCCAGCACCCGGAAGGGCATCTGGGGCAGATCAAAAATGTACAGACCCCGGAGGAAAAATAAACCAGAACTCCCCGCCACTAAGCCCGTAGCTAAACTCCAACGGAAGGGAAAGTAGACTCGCAGGAACCAAGCCAAGAGGTAAGAACCCAGCACCATCGCTACCTTGGGTAACAGAGCCACTGCCCCGCCATCCACCCAGAAGCGGGGATTGAGATAGCCATTGTCCCGGAGCCAACGAAAGAAGTCTTGGAAGGTAATCTGCCCTGTAACTGCTAGCTTGACGGCATTTCCCGCATCTAACTGCCCGGCTCCGTAGTGGTTGAGGGGGTCTTCTTGAACTTTTCTGGAGGCTTGCTGGAGAATATTCAATACAGCGTCCGGTTCTTTGATGCCACTGGCTTTGATCAGCGCCGCAACTCCGGCAACGTGGGGAGCCGCCATACTGGTTCCTTGGTAGCCGACAAATACTGACCCATTGGTCACTGGGTCGATCGTTTCTTGGAGAATCTTGGCATCTTCACTGCCCCCCGGAGCCGAAATATCCACCCCCGCCCCAAAGTTGGAGTAGGGAGCTTTCATGCCCCCAGCATCCAGGGCAGCTACACCGATGGCATGGGGATACCGCGCTGGATAAGAAGCGGATTCTGTCCCCGAATTTCCGGCAGCAGCAACAATTACCACTCCCTTGTTGTAGGCATAGTCGATCGCACTTTCAAGGAGTTGGCTCTCTCCCGCCCCGCCCAAACTGAGATTAATTACATCTGCCTTGTTGTCGGCAGCATAACGGATCGCCTCGGCAATGTCGGCAACGGTTCCTGCCCCGCTTTCATCCAACACCTTCAGGGGCATGATTGTGGCTTGGTAGGCTACCCCCGCCACACCATAGTTATTATTGGTAGATTGGGCGATCGTCCCCGCCACATGGGTGCCGTGACCCACATCATCAAGAGCCTCTGGGGTATCGTGGACAAAATCGTAGCCCTTGGTAAATTTGGTTTCCTTCAGATCGGGAACCGGGCTAACCCCGGTATCAATCACCGCCACAATCACTCCATCTCCTTGGGTTTCCTGCCAAGCAGCCTCCACATTAATACTCCGCAAATTCCATTGCTTGCTGTAGTCGGGGTCGTTGGGAGTCGCTGTGGTCTGATAGAGGTAGTTCGGTTCAATATATTCAGTGGCAGATTTGATGATCGGGGACTGGCGCAACTTGTCTAGCTTGGCTCGATCGCCCCGGACGATATATACCAGATCAGTTTGCGAGAACTCACTATTGAGACTGGGAGTAATTTGAAATTGTTGTTTGATCTCTTGTAATTCCTGAGCTAGTTGGGCTGGGGTCAGGTCATCTCGGAAATTGAGGACGATCGACTCAAACTGTCCAGACTTTGCTAGCCCGGGAAAACTTGCCACTGCCCAGAGTAGCCCCACAAAAAATAAACCTACCACCAATAACTTTTTCATGACTACTCCAGAATTAATTATTTCCCAACTTTATAACCTGATTTTTTTACAGGATAGCTTAGGATGAGATTTCTCCCATTACGGGGAGCCGCAATGGCTGCCAAGGCATTTGCCTATATTTAACATAGAAACCAACCAGCATCATTAGTGTGATCACGATCGCCCCCAAGCCCAAGGGATTTGGCAGCCAAAATACGGCTTCAAGATGGTTCAATTCCGCCGCTTGCAGTTGCCAAGTTAACCGATGTCCTGCTTGATCGATCGAAGGCTTGATCGGGTTATCAACTCGATCGATATTTTGGCTCCCCAAGGAGACTCCAAGCTAAATTGCAGATCAAACAAAGAGCCGGGATTGATAATTACTTCACCATCGGCCGCAACCAAACCTAGCGATCGTAAATCTGCATCTAGGCGCAGATGACAGCGTTGGAGAAGTAATAAATTACTTTGCTCAAGACTAAAACGGAGGTTTAAATCTGGGAGTGCTTCGGAGTTTCCCAGTTTTTGGGTTTCTGGTTGAAAAAAACGCTTGAACTTATCCGTCAGGTCTTGGGCATTGGTAAAAGGAATCTTTACTGTCAAATCTTGAGCCGAAGAGCGTTTCACTTCTCCGCCCAGCGATCGCACCCTAGCTTCAATTCCCCCTAACCACTGCTTCGCCTGTTTCCCCGCAAACCCACTCAGCTCTTCATCAAGGTGAATTTGCTGCACCAACACGCCTTGATGGGGTCCTGCCACCTTTACCCCCACATCGTACTGCACACATCCCGATATCACTAAAGAAACAAGAAGCATTATCCCTAACATAAACAAACGTCCCCAAGGACGCTGCCAAGCAGGTAAGTGTTTAATTTTCGGCTCTCTAGCTCTGAGATATTTGGGGTGAGAGCCATAGGCGGGGAAGGAGGGTGGAAGATTTTGATGCAGAGCCATAGATTAATGAATTTAATTTCCTTGCCCTAATCTAACAGATATTAGCCGAGTGAGTTCAAATGTTAAGGTTTGCAAATTGGATCAGTTCATCGATAACTATTCATCAATAACTATTCACTGATAACTGTTTACTGATAACTGTTCACTGAATTTAAGGTTTACAAATGGCATCAGTTCTATAGGTTTCGATCGATCCCAACAAAGTTGTAATTTTCACACAGCGTAGAGTCCCCGGAGCCGGGTCTGTACCTCCTCCCGGTTGGGCTGTCACAAGACGTAGATCCACATCAGGAGAACGACTGCTCGATCGCAATACTCCTGTATGGTCAAAGGTAATCCTGCCCGTGGGCGTTGCCCCGACAGCACTCACCGTGCCACCGCTTTCATTTTGACCCGCCAGATTAGTGCCTACCCACACCTGCCCCGGAGCCAGACCAATTTCTGCCCCTAAACTTGTCCAGTTAGAAGGCTCTGTCGTTCCCGTTGAGTCTGGAAAAGTCGCAAATTCTGGTACACTACCAGCTGCCATCCTTAGGGTAAAGCTATAGTTTAATTTGGTTCTCCGGGCTTCACTCTGAGCAGACTGTAAGCCCCGCAGGATAACTTCATTGGTTTTATTTACCCGTTGCTGATTCACAAAACCGAGCCAACCGGGGGCAGCGATCGACCCCAAAATCCCAATAATCACCACCACAATTAAAACTTCAATCAAGGTAAACCCCCCTTGACGCTTGCCAGATTTTCGTAGAAATTTACGCTTGCTCATTAATCCCATCATCTACTTTCTCCACTATTCCATAAGTAATTTCTTGTTAAAGTTAACAGCCCAGGACTAACGTACATCCAAGAAGCCTTGACCCCGGACTTGTACTGTCGCCCTAGGGAAGAAAGTCCTCCTGGCTTCAGAATACTGACACTCAGCTTTATCGGGAGTACAGTTTGGTTTGACCCGGAACATGGAATTACCCCGGATAAAGGTTTGAGCTACCCACAACCTAGAGTTGACACAGGAGTAGAATCCGTAGACTTTCTTGCCATCCCCCGGAATCCGTTGGAGTCTTTCGGAAGTATCCGAAGAGGGGTCTAGAGGACATTGCAGATTATTCAATACTTGACTATTAGCTATCCACTCACTCTGGTCAATGTGGTCTAGTAAAATTGCTACCGGAGAATCGTAGGGATCATCACCTTTTTTCCATTTGTTCATCGCCACATCTAGACCCACACCAGACTCTAGCTTAAACAGCTTAAAGCCCTTGTCTAATCCAATAATAGAATCTCCCTTGTTCTTATAGAAAATTGGGTCATCACTGGGCGTATTGAGAGGAGCGATCGGCGGCGGACTCAGTTTCACCCCATCCCGAATCTCAAATCGACCAATCCGAGCAGCCTTTGACCAGACACTATTTGCCGCTCCTTGATTGCCTGTAATGTGGTAATAAACCACTAGGGAGTAAACGTAGGGATTCACGTCAGTATATTGCTCTGCATCTTGGACTAGTTGCCGTCTCCAAAAAGCCAGAATTGGTTCACACTTATTATCTTCACAGCCCGTAGTTGGTTGGGCGGGGGGAATTTGTTCTCTGATGCCTAGGTCTCCACCGTTGGCGATCGCCGCCGAGCCGTAGATATAAATAGCCTGCTGCAAGTCACGGGAAATATAGTCAAGGGCGGCTTGGACTTCCTGCTCAGTACTGGTTTTTGCCTGTTCAGAGTTATCACTCTCTAGCATATTAACCATAAAACCCAGCATGGGAGCCATAACCAAAAAGGCCAGCACCATCCCCACTAGGAGTTCAATTAAGGTGAACCCCAGAATCTTTGGGGAGCGGGAACGGCGTAGTAACTTCCGGCGAAACTTGGGGAAAAACATAGGACTTAGTAAAAATATTAAATAACTTTTTATTTGATGAGTATTTGGGTTTTGGTTAATTATTTGTCCAGATTTACGGGTTTTTCCGTCCTAATTAATTCTTCTCAAGCTAGTTTAGGGGCTAGGACTAGGAGTAGGATTAGTTCCGCAAGAAGTCCCTTTACTGTTTAGACGGGTGCAAATGTTTGCAAAAAGTCTAGTAATATCACCCCGGACGGTAATATCTGTGGTCATTTCAATTAAGGGAGCCTTGCGATCGCCCAATCCTCCCGCAAAGGTATCGGCTCTGACATTAGTGGTTGCATTAGAAGCCTTGAGTTCGCCACTACCGTCAAAGGCATCGGCTCGGTAAACTCGTACTCCCAGAATATAGCCTTGGGAGGCATCAGCCGCAATCACCGCTTTATCAGTAGTTGGGGCATCAAGTCTCGTACTCCGAAATGCTTGGATAATCATGTCTTGGATACTGTCAGCACTACAGCCTCCATCACCATCGACATCAAAGCAATACAGACTAGCGGTATCACCATCCGTAGGATTGCCATTTAGGTAATTATTTGTCTCACACTCTTTTTTAGTTTTGGCATCATCTTTCGTCGCACACTGCCCTAGGGCATCCGCAGGTGGTGATGTTACAGCTCCGTCAAAAACTAGCCCGGATTGACTAGCTGCAATTTTATCATTGTCAAGATAAACCCTTGCATTAGGAGCTTGAATAGACCTTGCACGGGTTCCTTCAATGTATGTCCGGGCAGCTTGGGTGGCACTTTCTATCCGCCGCGCCTGAACTCTGGTGGCTACGGAGAGGGCAATGACTGGAGCAATTCCTACTAAGAGGATACCTACCACAATAATTGCGAGGAGAGATTCTATGATCGTAAAGCCGCCGTTTGGTTGCTTTCTGTTGATGATCATTTGCTTTTGTTTATCAATCTACGCCGCCTCATGGTTTTCTTCCTCCTAGATTTGGGTTGTTTTTGGGGTTAATAAATTAAATATCTGGGTAGCCCTTAATTTTCATGGGCTAGCTGGGATGTCTTACCCCCCATAGGAGGGCAAGAAACTCAACTATGCTGGACAAGTTCCCGGTCGTTGGGAATCATCCACAGCAGGTTCCCCATTGCTAGGGCTGCTCGTATCTGCGACTTTGCCACAGAGTAGGGTTTTCACCCAGTCATCATCCCGGCTGACTTCCCGGAAGAATTCACTGGGTCGGGCAGTGAGAGGCAGGGAGAACCGCTTACTAAAAAGGTCGGCGGATTGATTTAATAAACCCACATCATAACCCCAAGCCCTAACAGGAGGACGATAGTAGGGTGCTCGGAACAGGTTCGCCCCACCGGGGTAACGGAAACCTTTGAAGGGACCCGTGATAATTGCAGTATAGGCAGGGGTATCAAAAAAGAGAGAACTATCCAAGTCTGGGTTGTTGATAGACTCAAAGGGAGCAGACGCAAAGATACTCTTCTTGTACTGAATTAGACTACCCGCAATTTTTGCCGTGAGGGTATCAGTGAGGGCAATTGAAGTTTCCCAAGCCTCTAGGAAGCGGGGGAAGTTGACCAAACCACCGTTGTTTTCGGCTCTGTCCACACTAGGAGAACCAATATAAGTTGTCGGTACAGGATCAAGGGGACGTGCAGGAGAATCGCCCATAACCAAGACTGCATTAAAGGTGGAGGCGACTGCTCGGGGAATCCAGTTAGAAGTATCTAGCCTATCATCTGATGCTGAAGCAAAATTTCCGGGACTCCCTTTGGGAGAATGAATATTTAGCACTGGCACCATGATTGGCTGGTTGGTTAGCTTTTCATAGGTGGGGGGAATGCTATTCATTGCCCAGATTTCCATGGTTTTCTTGGGTGGGACAGAGCCGGGGAGAGTCGCTGGGGGAGTTGGAGGAACTTCTGGGGCGATCGCTACCGTTCTTGCTTCCCGGAGATTACTGCCAGTGAAACCAAGGAATCGTCCGGCGGTAACTTTGGTGTTGTTGCCAATGGACAAGGGGCTAGTTGCCGTGGCTGGGGCAGCAGGCGGGGGATCAATTACGGTATTGCGCCCGATAAAGTTCCCTGCTAGTTGATGACCCAAGAAATTAGGATTGGGCGTTGTCGTTGTGGGTGCTGGGGTCGGGTTGGCATCAGCGATCGTGATCCCCCGGCTAGAAACCCAGAAGACATTATTGGGGCTAACTCCATCAAGGACAAGTTTCACACCATTACTAACAGTGGTAGTATCGCCAATCACAAGCCCGTCGGGGCTGAGACCACGGATCACAAAGATCGGGTCTGGCTCGGCAAGTTCTTCATTGCCTTTGCGGAGGGTGATTTCCGTATCCGCAGGAATGGGTAGACCAGTGACAGTATTACCAAGATCAACGTAGGTGATCTTCCTTGTTCCCTCTGTTGCTTGGGGTCTAGCATTGATGACTACCTTGGTAGTGGTGTCAGGAGCTACGGGAGGTGTGATCACTACCGCATCAGCAGGAGCCGCCGGAGCAGTGGTAAAGTCGGTGAGAGTAATATCCGCCGCCGGAGCTAGTAAACCAGTTCTAAAGGTCTCGATCGCATCCGACACAGGTTTATCACAAGGTACGGGTACTGGAGAACCAGCTAGACCAGACTCAACCCCCGCATAGGCTGGAGCCGTAAACCCTGTTGGGACAGCAGTCCATGCTGGGTCAGTGATAGCAGCAGTTCCGTAGGGTTCAAAGGGTCTAGTAGCCGTCGGCGGCATAGTATCGTCATCAGGTTGGGGAGGAGTACTATTTTTGGGGATAGGGATAGTAGAGTTGACTTCTGTGGGCAGTACTTTTGGCGGTAAGTAACCCAGAGTACTTGTGGCAGTTTGGGTACGGACAACTAACTGCTCAGAAGCACCAGAGCCGGGAGCTAGAGGATCAGCCGTAGTAGCCGGGGGAACCGCTACAGGTTTAGTAGCAATACAGAAACTGTATTTATAACCCTCGGCTGGTGTGCCATTGAAAACTGTTGCTCCCGGAACATCGCCATCAAAGCGAGCTAAGAATTGAGGTAATCCTACTACTCCTTTGTTGGGAGTAACGGTGGTATCTGGTTCTGGCAGATATTGCTGATAGTAAGCTCCCGCAGTATTCGCATCAAAATCAACAAGGGGCGGATTCGTAATGCCAAATTTTGTTGGCGCACCTACAGGAGTTGCCGGATTACTCAGACTCAACGATTGTTGGCTACCACTGCCAAACCAGAGTGTTGTGCCTGTAGCTGTAGCTGTTTCAATTTGGGGTGTGACACTGGCGGGGAGAGTCCCAGTCGCAGAGACAGAGCCAATTGGTTCAGTTGTAGTTGCCGTCTTTTTGATAATTACTGGTTTTCTGGTTGTACCTTCATCATAAGTTCCCAAAATTAAATCATTATTACTGGGATCAGCTAACAAAATACTCCCATCAAGGTTATTTCGCTTAAAGGCGACACGGCGGGGGAGACGAAGGATGGAGGCTGTGCGTTCGGCTGTAGTAGGTGTAGCAGTAGCCAAATCACCCGTAGTGTTAGCTTTGATGATGACATCTGTAGTTCCAACTTTTACCTTATGCTCTTGCTTCCAGTCTTTAGGCTGACAAGCAGAAACAGGTAACTTTAAGCAAATTTCCATTTTGTAGGCGACACCATTAGCGACTCGGCGCTGGATGGGAGTTACGCCATTTGTCCAGTAGGAACTCTGCCTAGTTGCATCAGGCGTAACAACGTTGGCAACTTCCGAACTTGTGCCGAAGGAATTCCAGAGGAACCCATTTTTCAGGCGAGATTCAACTAAGTAGTTACCACCGTTGTTGTTTTGATCAAAGCTGCTATCACTGCGGACTCCATCATAGAAATTGTTAGACAAGAGCGTAATCGAGTCAGCAATAATTCGGGCGGGTCGCCACTGATCGCCCACGCCACAACCCGGCTGTCCCGATCGACAAGCAAAGTTGACATTTTTAGTTGTCCGCTCGTAGAAATTACCCCCATCTACAGAACTGAGATTAACCAGTTCAGAAAATTCTTCAATGGGTGTAGTCGTGCCGGGATTGGCATGGAGGTTAAAGGCATTCTTATCGTCAGACCTAATATATACAGGAATATTGGTAGCTAGAATCAGTCCCTTTTCCACCTCTCGGAAAGTGTTAACCCTAGAGAGGTTGGAACCCCGAATTAACCGAATGGCGTTGGGACGGCGGGTAGGATCAAGCTTGAAATCTGTAGCACTGGGTTTATCTGCCAAATCCTTATTCAGTCTGGCATTGGTTCTGCCACCAAACTTAGCATCTATATTTTCGATCGAACTCAAATCTGGCAGAGCATCATCACGAGTTGCATAGATAATTCCACTATTAGGCAGGAGATATTCTTGATCATTCTTTGCTCCACTTCCAGTCCCAGAGCCGATCGTCTTTTTCCGCAAGATATCTAGGTCTAGTTCCGTAACCCGAATTTCCATTGGTTGACGCTGCTCAATGGGGAGGTTGTATAAGTTTGGTTTTGAAGAAGTCAGCGTTAATTCATTGTAGGTTTGAGCAACTTTTAGAAACTTGGGATCATTAAGATGAGTTAGTTTATTCTCCTTGGCATCTGTTTCTCTTGCTGCTTCTGTATCACCAATATTCAGTTTATGGATGGCTTTGATTTGTCTAGCATCTACTAAAGTTGCTTCTTTGACAGCACCGTTAGGAACAGCCGTATCGGCAGCAGTAGCAGTACCATCAAGAATTTTCAAGGCACACATGGCTGCATCAATAGCTGCTTTATCGGCAAGATTCCAGTCAGTAGCAGTTTTTTGGAGGGCTGTCCGCAGGGGTTCATTCACCAATCGACCATCGGGAAAGACCATCGCCGCTTGTCTTTGCAAGATCACAAGGTCATCCCCAGTGGGAGTTCTCCATGCTTCACTAAAGGCATAGGAGCGACCATTGGTAGCCGTAGCCACAGTTCCTGCCGCCAAGGGCGTAGCTGCTTTACTATTGGCTCGACGATCGGTTGTCACCGCCAAACCATCGGAGGCATTGGCACTAACAGTATTACTAGGATCGTAGTAGCTGCTAACACAGGCGATCGGCAGATCTGGCGTTCCAGATTTGTAATGATAGACCACACTAGCCCGCATTTGCAGATCACCTTTCAGGTCTAAACCCTTGATGATATCTTCGGTCAAGGCATTAGAATGCCAACCATCAATATCCCAAGCCCCGTCTAGATTCCGGTCTTCCCACATGGGCATGGAGTCTGGCCAGACAACGATCGGTTTTTCCCCTGTGAGTAACGCATCATTGGGTAGCTTTACCCTTACCTGATCTTCCCCATTAGGATCAGGCTTATTAGATGGCTCTAGGATAAAAACTCCGGCATCAACTGGGTCTTCTTCAAACTCTAATCCTAGGGATTTCGGCTCTGGCAAGAAAGAGCGAGTCGTGAGGATCGTTGCTGTGGGACTATTGAATCTCTGCCCTAAACCTTTACTGCCATTACAGGGAAACTCTGCGGGGAACGTCCCTCTGTAGGGCAACCATCCGACATACAATCCCGCTCCCGTGACAACTCGCAAGCCACCCCGGACATCATCAGAAAATAAATTGATCCTCTACAGTC
>JAAUUE010000380.1 GCA_012031635.1 Coleofasciculaceae cyanobacterium SM2_1_6
TCCTGCTCACTGCGGTTTGCCTCCTCCGCCTGCCGTTTGCTCTGGGTTGCCTCCCTCTGGTTACGGCTTGCCAACTCTGCATTTGCTTGTGCCTGTTGGTTTTTTCTCCACTGCTTGCTTCTGAGCCGACTCCACCTGCTGATTCGCCTCAGCGACCTTTACCGTGGCAGCCTCTACCTCTGCTGTTGCCTCCTGCTCCCTTTTCTTAGCTTCCTCAGCCTCCCGCACCGACGTACTCGCAAAAGTCCCCGCCATTGCTGCCAACACCAGCGCCACCACCAACACCCCCGAACCAAACCGCACCCGCCGCCGAGCCTGCCGCTCTGCCCCCGCCAGCAAAATATTTGCCTCCTCCGTTGCCCGGAGCTTCTTCTCCGTTTCCCGCTTCTCTAGCTCCCGGCTCAAAGCCAAAAACTCCGTATCCCTGTCACTCAAGCGCTTGGGTCTTGCCCACTCCTCCGCCTCCCGTAGCGCCTGCCCCCGCAACAAAAACGCCTCCCTCTGCCCCGGTGCTGCCTCCTGCCATTCCTGCATCGCCACCGCATAAAAATCAGGACGCAAATCCCGCAGCGCCCTCTCCACCCAAGCAGCATCAAAAAACCGCCGCATAGATGGGGTTATAGGGAATTAACCACCCATCCCCGTTGCACCACTAACCCCGTCAGCCGTAACTGCATCTGCTCATAGCTTTCATCGGCTTGGATCCCCCCTACCCCCCTTAAAAAGGGGGGCTTTGGATTGTCCCTTGTTTTGAAGGATGGCATTTGGTTGTCCTTCTCTCCCCGACTCACCGTAAATGGAGCATCTTGATTGCCCCGAGCATCCTGATTCTCCCCTCTTCTGAAATGAGCATCCTGATTCTCCCCCTTTTAAGGGGGGCTGGGGGGGATCCTGACTAGCCAAAACCTGCTGATATATCCCCAACAACTGCCCTCGTCCCCGCTCATCCAACCGCAACACCCGCTCCTGCAAAGTCTTCAAGTGCTGTGGCACATCTTGGGTTTCCCAATTGTGGATAATCTTGCTCCACGCAATCTGCCCCACCCACTCCCCTAGGGATTGGGAACCCGATCGCTGCCCTGCCATCACCACCAAACTTAATAACTTCTGAGTCAAAAACGGCTGCCCCCCCGTCCAGCGCAACACCTCCCGGATCACCGCTTCCGGTTCCTCTACCTTGCCCCGCAAGCCCAACGCCAACGGCTCTACTTCCGTTTCTTGGAAACCGTTCATCTCGATCGCCACCCCGATATTAAAAGCCGAATGCTGCCCGTGACCCTTGATCAGATCCCGAGGAGTCGTCACCCCCACCAGAGCAAAAGCCAAACGATTATAACTGGGGACTTCCGATCGCTGGTCATAGATCGATCGAATCAACAGAAAAAAATCATCCGCCGAAAATTTGAGGTTTAATAAACTATCAATCTCCTCCACAAAAATCACGATGGGCTGCTCAACCTCCACCAACAACACCTGCACCAAAAAATCCCGTAACCGCTTCACCGGAGTCAGTAAAGATTTTGATTCCCACCAGCGATCCAGATCAAACCGCTCTTCCAAGCCAAAACTTTCTACAAGGCTACTGATCACACTGGCATACCACTGGGCTGAATCTAACTGTGTGCCAATGGTTTGGGGATCGATCGTCCCACAGGCAACCCCCGATCGCTCTAGCCGTTGAATCACCCGCACCCGCAGACTAGATTTTCCCATCTGCCGAGAATTAAACACATAGCAACATTCCCCCCGCATCAGGCGATCGAATAGCTCCCGATCCGCCGATCGTTCCACATAGGTAGGCGCATCCACAGGCAAACTACCCCCCACCCGGTAAATCGAAGCAGTCGGGGAGCCATTAGTTAGTTGATGATTGACTTGCTCAGGAGATGATTCTGGATGCATAGTTTCTTATTGCAATCTATCTCTAAAATATAAACGATACAAATCACATCGAGCATCAAGATCATTACCCCGGCGCTTGATCAACCCCATACTATCCAGCTTGAAAGCCTCCCTAGAACCCAATCTCGTCAACCCCTCAGCCCTCACCACCGTAGCCATCGCCGCCAACAAGTCTGGGTTCGCCTCTAGCTGTTGCAAGCGATCATACAAATGCCGTTGATAAATTCCTTCTTCTGTGGGTGCAGTTCTCAACAACTCCTCTAGGGTTAGCTGGTGATGCAAAACCTGCTCGATCGCTAATTGCACCAAGGAAGGATGACCACCGATCATTGCCATCAGCTGACTAATTTCTGCCTCTGTCCACTCCAACCCGTAGGCTTGGCTCAAGGCAATCACGGCGGCGGGTTCCAGTTCCCCCAGTTCGATGGGTAGCCCCACATTAAAGGGCGATTGATTAATATTCAAAGTGGCATAATCTTCTTGGGAATAGACAATGATCTGTCGCAATTTGCCCCAGACTTTGCTAGTGTTCACCTTCTCAAACCAGCCCCGCAACAGCCCGCAAAAATCCGCCGCAATGTTTGGATACTGAAACACATAATCAAAATTATCGATCGCAATGATCAAGGGCAACTCTGAGCTAGACAGGAAAAATTTATCCACATACTTGGTGCAGTTCGTGCTTGCCCCCAAATAACCTTTCCAAGCATCCGCCGGGCTTTGCTCCACTGCTAACTGATCTCCCACCAAGGCACAGAACCACTGGAGAAATTTATTAATATCCCCCCAAATTTGTTGATTTGCTTCCCCCTAGATCGATCGTCGCTGTCCGAAAACCTCTTTGGGTTGCCGCTTCCAACACCCTGCCCATCATCCAAGTTTTCCCCATCTTTTCTGGGGACTTAATCCGCACTAACGCCCCCGGCTTGGTTAACTCCTGCTCACACCTCTGCTCTTGGTGCGATCGCACCACAAAAAATACCCCACCCCTAGCCACGATGGGGATCGCAGAATTAGGGGAATTAACCTTTAAGGTTTTCTGAGATAACAATACCGGGATCGAGCCTTCAGGAATAGCAGCCAGATCGATCGCATTCACCCCCGAAGCAAAAGCATCCTCAATGGTTTTCCCATCCCAAATCCCCCGATAAAATCCCCCCGCAAAAGTCCGGGCAGCCCGATCGCCGATCGCCTCCTTCATGCCAATCACGTAGGGAATATAGGCTCGAATGATCTCTGCTTGTACCTCTGCATAACAGGCATTCAAGACCACACACTCAATTTCCCTCGCAAATAGCCGAAACAAATTCCCCAAAGTCTCACTACTCACCAACTTAACGCCGCCGTCCTCATCCTCAAAAGCTAAACCCTGCTTACCAATCCCATGCCCCGAAAAATGTACAATCTGGGGTTTGATCTCGTACAGGTATTGTTGCAACTCTTCAGGACGCACTGACCCATAAGCCTCGATCGCAAAGCTAGTTCTATTTTCAGCTAACTGTAAGCTTGTGCGAATCTGCTTCACCTCCTCATCCAACCGCAACCGGGGCAACTCGTTATGGAGAGGATTTGCTGCCAAAATGAGAATTTTTTTCACTGATTTTTTCATTGAATTGTTGGGTATGACTGGGGAAGATAAAAGAGTTTGAGAAGAGTTTGAGAAGAGTGAGCTTATATCTAAGTGTTATTCTAAATCGATGATGGCGGCTCGATCGAGGACTAGGAAATTTTGTCACTGGTTGGGTTCTAATGCTGTTAGGGTTCCTTACTTCCTTGCCCAGAGCTAGGTTGGGCAAAGCCGCCTCAAGTGAGTAAGGCAAGGCTCACCGCAAACTATGATTAACCCCATAGTTAAAATTACTTCGTTTCCATCCAGTTTTGACCCGATCGCACCTCCACCAACAACGGCACAGTTAACTCCACCGCCGACTCCATCGCTGCCTTAATTTGGGGTTGCAACTCCTCCCACTCTGCCGGAGGCACTTCCAAGACTAATTCATCATGAACTTGGAGTAATAACTTCGCTTCATAATTCTGCAAAACTTGATGGAGTTTCACCATGGCTATTTTGATAATATCGGCACTAGAGCCTTGGATGGGGGCATTGGCGGCCGATCGCAGCGCCTGAGAGTCGTACTGACTAAGTTTAACCCGGCTCAGATCAATCTCTTCCGGCGGAGTTCCTCGCAGCGCCTTCACCTGATCCCCTTCTAGCTGAAAATAGCGCCTACGC
>JAAUUE010000381.1 GCA_012031635.1 Coleofasciculaceae cyanobacterium SM2_1_6
CGTCAGCTTGCTTGGGCTTGTTCAGCCTTCAACGTCGTTCTTGTTCAGGCAACTTGTTGGGCGTGTTCAGCAGCTTGTTGGGCTTGTTCAGCCTTCAAGCGTTCTTGATTAGCTTTAAGTATTTCGCTTTTAGCTGCTTCTGCCGGAGTCGGCTGTAAGATGCCATCTAGGGAAAAGTAGCGTAATTGCCCTTCGTGGATGCCGAGGAAAAAACCAAGGGTTTCACTCCACAGCCAACCTTGAGGATGAGGAAGAATTGGTTGATATCTATTGATTTCTAGCCGAAATCCTGCAAATTCAAGAGTTTCTGGAGAGAAATAAAAGTATTCGGGGGTATGAAATCTTTCCGCATATAAATCTCGCTTCAGAGTGCGATCGACCTGAGCTGTAGAATTAGAGAGCAGTTCAATAATCAGATCAGGATAGCGTCCATCTTCTTCCCATACTACCCATGAGTTGCGGAGGTCTCGGCTAACATTTTTAACTAGGAAAAAGTCGGGTCCGCGAAAGTCACGATTTCTTAGTTGTTGGCGACTAAAGTAGATGGTGAGATTCGCCCCAATAAAAAAGTCGTCCCGCTCTTGCCAAGCCCATTCTAGGCTGGTGACAAGTAATAGCAATTGCATATAGTGTAAGGAACTTTCCATCTCTGGTTCATCGCTTAAGATCTTACTTGCATCGGGCATTTGCCTTTCTAATTCCTGGGCGGTAATTGCTGCTGCCATCGTTTTACTCTCCTAACGTGCTTCTGGCTTACTAATTTGATTAGATTATCTGCTGTTTCCCTTGTTTCTATCACTAGATTTGTTCAGGATCAATGTTTAATTCTCGCAATTTTGCGGCTAATCTTTCTGCTCGATCGTGTTCCCGAATTCTAGCTTCATTGGGCGTGGGAACTAATTCTCCAGTTTCGGCAAAATATCGTAGTTGCCGATCGTGTATTCCTAAATATAACCCTAATTGCTGGCTCCAGAGATGCCCTCGATCGTTGGGGATTAACTCTACATACTTACCTTCTACTAGATGGAATCCTTGAAATTCTAGAGTTTCTGGGTGAAACCAAAAATAATCTGGAGTCCGGAAAATATCTTGGTAAATTTCTTTCTTAATGGTTCTGTCTACTCCAGCCGTACTATCTGAAAGAATTTCAACAATTACATGAGGATACCTGCCTCCTTCTCGGTAGACAACCCAGCTTTTTCGATCCTTCTTTTCAGTTCCTAAGACCACAAAAAAATCTGGACCTCGAAACTCTATATTTTGATTTTGGGCAGGTTGGTAATAAATAGTTAAATTTCCGGCGGCAAAGTAATCATGGCGATCGTGCCAAAATAATTCAAGGCAGGATAGTAATAAAAATATTTGATTTAGGTGTATGGAGCTTTCCACGGGTGGCTCGTTGCTGTAGATATCCCCAGAGGGTAAATTAATTAAGTCTGGATTAACTTCAGGGGAAGCTATAACTGGGGTCATGAGATTCACCAAAATTATTTAATGAGCTTATTGACATATTTTAGTATCTGTTGCTTAGTAAAGTCCCTCATGTCTGCACCCTGATCCCAAGCCTTTGTCCAAGTCACTACCCAAGCAAGAGCCGTAGTTAAATCTAGCTGTGGTTCCCAATCTAGGTGAGTTTTTGCTTTGGAGCAGTCTAGTTTTAGGTAATTAGCCTCGTGGGGTTGGAGAACTTGATCGCATTCCCAACCAACTCCCGCATCTCCCCAAAGTTCCAACAGCTTATCGACAATCCAAGCCACGGGCTGAGTATCTCGATCGCTGCCGCCAAAGTTCCAGCCACTCCGAAAATCCTGATGTCCTTGATTCAAATGTCGCCCTAGATTTTGGTCCGAATCTTGAGGTGAATTTTGATATAACTTTTCTGCGAGGAGTAAATAGCCTGTCAGGGGATCAAGGACGTGCTGCCAAGGACGGATTGCTTGAGGATTGCGGATGATGATAGTTTGCTTGTTAGTAATTGCCCGGAGAATATCTGGAATCAGTCGATCGAGCGACCAGTCTCCACCGCCAATGACATTGCCTGCTCTAGCTGTAGCGATCGCTGTTGAGGAATCTGCCGGAAAGAAAGAGTTGCGGTAAGCAGCCGTGACTAATTCCGCACAACCCTTACTACTACTGTAGGGATCGTAGCCTCCCATGGGTTCCTGTTCTCGGTAGCCCCAGACCCATTCCCGGTTTTCGTAGCATTTATCCGAAGTAATGTTAACCAGCGATCGGACTGTACCTACTTGCCGGACTGCCTCCAGTAAATGTACTGTTCCCATCACGTTCACACTGTAGGTTTCTACTGGGTTGGCATAGCTGTGGCGGACTAGGGGCTGGGCTGCCATGTGGAAGACAATCTCTGGTTGGAAATCTTTAATTACTTGGGATAAATGCTCTAGATCCCGGATATCGCCCTCGATCGAAGTCATCCCCTTCCCCACTAGGGCTAAATCATACAAACTCGGCTGGGTGGGAACAGGTAAACTGTAGCCCAGTAATTCCACTCCCAAAATTTGTAACCACAAAGAAAGCCAACTGCCCTTAAACCCCGTATGCCCTGTAATTAATACTTTTTTATCTCGCCAAAAACAACTATTGATAACCATGCGCTAATTAATCAGAACTCCTTAAACTGTGTCTTAGATTGTAGTGACGTGTACTCGATCGATAATCATCCTAGGCGACAATAATCAACCTTCCCCAAATCTTGAAAGCCTTAGCCCTTATGTCCTTACCATACCTTCCAAGGAGCCTTTCCAGAATTCCAGAGACTCTCTAGATATTTCTTGTCCCGGAGAGTGTCCATGGGGTGCCAAAATCCACCATGATAAAACGCCGCTAATTGTTGCTGATTAACTAGCCCTGTCAAAGGCTCTAATTCCCAACTAGTTTGATCATCAGCAATAAAATCAAAAATGCCCGGCTCTAGGACAAAATAACCTCCATTGATCCAGTTGTCATCCCCTTGGGGTTTTTCTTGGAAACTTGTCACTAACCCTTGAGCATCGACATTCAAGGCTCCATAGCGTCCGGGGGGTTGCACCGCAGTAATCGTGGCGAGTAATCCCTGTTGGCGATGGTAGGCGATGAGCTTACCAATATCCACATCACTTACTCCATCTCCATAGGTAAAACAAAAGGTATCCTGTCCTACATAATCTTTAACTCGCTTTAATCTGCCCCCCGTCAGGCTTGATTCTCCTGTATCTACCAAAGTTACCCGCCAAGGTTCTGCATACTTTTGATGGACTTCCATGTGGTTGTTTTGCATATCAAAGGTAACATCTGATCTATGCAAAAAATAATTGGCAAAATATTCTTTGATAACATAGCCTTTGTAGCCACAGCAGATAATAAACTCGTGCAAATTGTGGGCTGAATAGGTTTTCATAATATGCCAAAGAATCGGCAAGTTGCCAATTTCTACCATTGGCTTGGGGCGTACTTCCGTTTCTTCTGCTAATCGACTGCCTAGCCCACCAGCAAGAATTACTACCTTCATAGTTTAACGCTATAAAAAATTTATAATAGACCAGGCTAATATAGCATTGAATTGGAAAAACCGAATCGTTTTTTGATCTTCTCCCTTGGTGTGGCGATCGAGCTAGACTGTGAGAAATCTGATGATTTCTGTTGTGACATTGAAGATGGTTTTAGGGTTAATTAGAACGTTAATTGGAACTTAATTCTATGCCGCCTCGAAATCCAATTACCAGGCGGGAACCATCATCGATTAAAATATCTAACTGTTCGAGAAGAGCCGCCGCCCCAGCAGGGGCAGTGGACGATCGCAACTCCGGCAAGGTAAACCCCCTGAAGGACATGACGCTTAGTCCGGCAGCCTTGACCAGCTTTGCCAATTCTGCCAAGGTGGTCGCCTGTAGAAACGGTTCTCCTCCAGAAAAAGTCACGCCTTGATGGTCGGGTTCTTGCAGGATGCGTTCTGCTAGTTCCTCCACCGACACGAGCTGATTTTCCTCCAAAGACCAAGAAGCGGGGTTAAAACATGCTGGACATTAGACCTCTTGTAGCGAATAAGGAAAAAGCCCCTCATCCCCCCAGCCCCTTCTCCCTAGGAGAAGGGGAGTAAGAGGAAAGTCCCTCTCCCTAGGGAGAGGGATTTAGGG
>JAAUUE010000382.1 GCA_012031635.1 Coleofasciculaceae cyanobacterium SM2_1_6
AGGCTCTTCATTACTAGAATCAGCCACTAGTAAGCCATCCCGTTCGAGGATAAAAACCTTCATGGAGGGACTGCCCTGAATAGTTTTCAGGAAATCACTAATTTCTGATAGGCGCTTTTCCACACCAATACTGCCAACTATTTGTTGATTTTCATCATAAAGGGGATGCCCGTAGGCGATCGCTAGGGGATAGGGCGGAAATTCCCACGTATAAATAGAAGTCCACATGGGCTTTTTTGCCTTCAAGGTTTCTGCATACCAGCCTTCCTGCTGAAAATCGTAGGGAATTGGTTCTTGGGTATATCTGGTCTTTTTGCCTTGGCTATCTGTCGCATAACTATAGACATTGTTATTGCCATAGAATTTGGGCAGAATTTCCGAAATTTCAATTAAGTCATCTTCAAAAATATATCCCGTCGCAATAAATTCCCCTTGGGTGTTGCCGTACAAAATAAAGCCCGATCGAGCAAGTTGCGTTTGTTTCCAAAGATAGTATTGAAATTGTGCTAAATTTTCGGTACTCACCAGTCCGGTAGCGATGGAGTCGGCATTTAGTTTAGCCAAGTCACGAGCTTGTTCGAGGTAGTTATCCAGATGTTTATCAACCCGGCTATTCACTTCATTCATCAATTGGTAGACCAGATCATTCACAGCTTGCTGCCCGTTCCGAAAGGAAAGATAACCAACTAAGCCTACGGCCATGAAGATTTGCAAAACAAAAGGGACAATTAATACCAGTCTCAGGGGAAGTTGTCGAGAATCGGGAAGATCAGGGTTTTGTTGCCGGAATCTACGGGTAAAGTTGTGAATCATTGCAATTACCAATTTTCTGCGATCGGAATCCAAATCAACAATATTTTCCCCTGAGAAGCAAAGAATCCGCAAGGAATAGATAAGTTGTTTATTGTTTAGTACCTATAGCAATCCTAAATGATTTCACCCGCCTGCGGCGGGTGGAATAACCTCCTAGAAGTAATCTAATTTAGAAAATAATTTAGGATCGCTATAGACGAATAAAGTAAGAATGATATGGTAACGGTTGTTGACCATATTACCAAATATTTATCAACCCAAATTTTGTTATTAGTCGTCCCCAAATGACCCGGTGAGTTAGTGAACCACTAGGCAAAAAATATTTCCGCAAAAATCAACAGCTAAACTAGGCAGCAATTAAGGGTTGAAAAGCACGGGGTTTAATCAGCGCCTCAACGATCCGATCGCTTGCCATTCTTGCTCCCGAAAGATTCCGGATCGTAGGGCTAATTTGCAATTAATAAAACTATATTAATCTAGATAGTGATCAGGGGATAGAAGCCACTCTCTTTAATCAAGAGGCAGTCCAAAAAATTTATCATGGTATACTGTGAGAATGATAATCATTTTTATAGTCTCATGTTGCTACTCCAATCCCAAAAAGTTCTTAGGCTTCCTTCTCTGCGGATACTGGCAATTTCTTTAGGAGTTCATAGCCTGATCTTATTTTTACCCTATGGCAATCGTCCCCACAAAGCAGCATCTCCTCAGCCCCAAAAAGTCAGAATTTCCACCATTTCTCCTGCACCCCAGAAAAACTCCGTCGATTCTGAGCTATCATCATACCCACCTCAATCTCCTACAACTCCAATTCCGACTCCAACTGCTAAAAATATATCTTCGCCTGTATCTTCGCCCGTAACCCCATCTTCCCTGCCAAGAACTACTCCAATTTCCCAACCATCTCCTCAGGAACTGCCTATTGAGGATAGCTTGTCAGTCTCTACTCCTGAAGTAGTTTCTGATAATCCCCGGATCGACAGCTTTGATGATTTCCCTAAATATCCGAATACCCAACCCGGCTCCTTTGATCTGCTCCCTGCTGACCAAAATCAAGTTAGTCAACAAACGATCGACGACTTGAGTAAAGTTAGTCTTTATTTTGAACAATCCTTGCCAGCATATAAATATCAATTTCAGTTAGTAATTCAAGAGGATCAGAGAAAAGTTTATCAAGTATCGAAGGGGGGGTTAGTAAAATATTTGACCCTAATTTTTCAACCTAATCGAGGGACGATTATTCTCTTGGCAAATGTGCCGATCAATTTAAGCAACTTAAATACGGCGACGATCGCAGATCAATTACAAATATCTTTTGAGCAGGTCTTGGTAGAGCTAAAAAATTTAGGAGCCAGTCGGATTGATATACCTGAATTTTATTTTACTCAACCAGAGGCTTTCTATAGTCCTTCAGTACATGATCCCAATACTTATGATATACAAAAACCTCGATCAGGGTTTGATGGGAATTTTATTTTGATCCTTAAGCAAACTCCCGAACAATTATTTGATAGTTTCTTTAATCCCCGTTTAAGTAGCAAAGGTTTCACCTTGACAAACGCCGGAACCTACGGCGGGGGGAATTCTCTACGAAGTTAGACAACAAAACTATGTACGCTATTTAAATTTACTATCAACTAAAGATCAAACAGCAACTATTATTGTGGTTTGGGAGCGATCGCCCTTGTGAAAGAGGAGGAATAGGGAGGTGAAAAAGTTACAGGGAGGCATGGGCATGGTAGGGGCGCAAAGCCTTGCGCCCTCTGGGTTCTACTCTCTAGATTTTGTCCAAAATTATCGAGCTAAGACTGCTACTCGATCAAGCAACAAATCAGCACTAACAGATAAAGTGGGGGCTGTGTACCTTCCTCCCAATCCTTCCACGATCGTTTGAGTATTAGCAATCAACATTTTTTGGTAGGTATCCGCTTCCCCACCAGCTTCCCCTAAGCCATCGGCATAGAGTTCCCGTTCCGAAACTTTGATATTTGCTTCCCGTGCCACGGCAGTAATTAGTCTAGGATTGACGGTCAACTCTGTAAAAATAATTGGGACTGATTCAGACCTAATTTCTCGTACTAATTGAGCAACTCTTTGGGCTGTCGGTGCTTCTTCTGTGGTTAATCCCTGCAAGGCTCCCACCACAGGGATTCCGTAGGCAGTGGAGTAATAGCCAAAGGCATCATGGGTAGTTACCAGTTTTCTTTGGTTAGCAGGAATAGTACTGATCTGAGTTTTAATCCAATCATGAAGTTGGGTAAGTTGTCTTGTCACTGTTTGAGTTTTGGTAGTGTAGCGATCGCTATTAGCAGGAATAAGGGTTTTTAGGTTATCCCTGACAACTTCTGCCATTTTTACCCCGTTAGCCGCACTATGCCAAACGTGGGGATCAGGAACCTTTTCTCCTTCATCATCAAACATCTGGGGGGTGGGTACGGCAACTTCATTTACAGCGATTTTGGGGGATGAAGTTGTGGTAGATTGGATAACCCTAATTAAAGAAGGTTCAAAGTTGTAGCCACCGTAAAAGATTAAGTTGGCTTGTTCGATCGCTATCCGATCTCCCGGTGTTGGTTGATAAACATGGGGATCAGTATCAGGGTTGATCAGGCATTTGAGATCGATGGTGTCCTCAGCAATCTGTTTAGTCAGGTCACACAGGACGGTACTAGTCACAACTACCTTAGGCTTAGCTTGGGCAAAGGTAACAGTACTCAGAAAAGGGGCGATCAAGGCGATCACCATAACTCCTCTGTGCCAGAGTTTACGAGCCTGAGCAGAAAGTGGAGAAGTTTTTCTTATTCGCTTTGTCATTAGTTTTAGGGTATTTCGAGAACTTTTATAGAATGATAATCATTATCATTCGTAACGCCATAGTAGATGTTCTTCTTACAAATTGTCAACTTGGAAACTTTAATAAACTAGACAGCAATTAAGGGTTGAAAAGCACGGGGTTTAATCAGGGCATCAACGATTCGATCGCTTGCCATTCTTGCTCCCGCCAGATTCCGGGCTGTAGGCCCAATTTGCAGAGCTGCCAAACCACCCATGAGATAAAGTTCACAATTTCCCCACCGGAGATGAGTTGTGAGAACTGGCAGACCATTAACGACTTCTAGGGGGTTGGTGACTAGCAGAGGCGTAAGCAGTGGTTGTTCCTGGACTTTCAATGTGGAACCCGTGGCTAACCAGAGGCGATCGCACGCCAATTTTTCACCATTGCTACAGCCCAGTTGCCAACCTGTTAGATTATTTTCCCAACTATCCGCCAGTTCCCCAAGATGAGGCTCCTGATCTCCAGCCCCAGAAACCCAG
>JAAUUE010000383.1 GCA_012031635.1 Coleofasciculaceae cyanobacterium SM2_1_6
GATACGATCGATCACTTTTTTCAGGAAGCAAGATTAATTGTCTGCCAGCTTGATTTTTTGGGAAACTTTTGATTTCGATCGAGGCGATCCCCTCAAATATGCCCGGACAACTTTGGTTTTAAGACTAGAAGAACGATTTACTAAACACCATTCCGACTATGGATTGTTGCTGATCACGCCTAACAAATATTTGGAAGAAGACCTAAGATACTATGGCTGTTGGGGAAATCAATTATCCCAACATTTAGCAGTTGTCGTGGAGCTAAAAAAGATCGGGGTTGAGTTGCCGAGAGTTAGGAAAATTATTCAAGAGCCTACTCCAATTCAACTAGAAAAAATAGCTCAGGCTTACCAAAATCTATCTGGAGAAAATCTAACTTCCCAACAAATCAAGAAAATTTTGAGCCAGTGTATTGCAGCGATAAAATCTAGACAAATTAAGATCAGTAATCCCTCTCCTGAAAAGCCTGATCCTTGGGAATTACAACTTTCTACTCCTGAAGAGGAGTCAGGACATGTAGAATATGATGAAGATCTAAATTCTCCAGAGTATACGCAAATTTTCGCTCCAATCTTAAAAGAATTAATTGCTGAGCTGGATTCTGATATTTTACTAATTCTCAGCTATGGATTTGTGAAGATTAATCAGGAATTAATTGGTACAATTCTTTCTATTTCACAATACACAGTAAGTCGTTATGTAGACAGAATTAGGGATGATCTACAGGCTCAATTACGCAAGGAATTACTCGATCGCTTTGCTAGTTATCCTAGTCTCAATATTCGTCTGCTGGATAAGCAATGTATGAAGAAATCGTTGCTACCTTGGTACTATCGATATTGGCTAATTCCTGAGCAGTTGGGAGTGTGGTTACGATCGCATCCTGAATCTCTATACAGCTTAACTTTACTTTCGACATATTTTAGTGATTTTAGTGTTTTATCTAAAGAAGATATAGACAAGCTCAAATATGAAACAACAGAAGCTAGGCTTAGTTATCTAATCAAAATTACCCAGAAAAAGTTAGATCAGAATTTACCAAAAGCTGCCCAGAAGCTAGGAATCACACAGCCAGAATTGGTAGCTAGAGTTAAGAATTTATCGGCGGCGGGGGTGAATCATTTATCTAGTTGGTTGGGCGATCGCTATGGCTTGACCGCAGATTTTCTGAAGAAAATTAAGATCAATCTAGAGCAAGCCGTCTTTGTATTTTTTACTACTGCTCCCTACGCTTTGCTGGCACAAAACTTACCTGAACCACCAATTGTTAAAGTGTTGAAGAATATCTTGAGCAAACAGATATTTTCTAAATCATGGCTGTCTATTCCAACTGATAATCTTGATCCTTCTAAGTATCGAAATGCTCTAAGATTTTATTGGACTAGAACAATTAATCAGCTTTTCCAAGTTGCCAACTATTCTTATAACCTACTAATAGGTTTTGAAGAGAAAACAAATAGCAAATATTTGGTTCAGGTTAGAGTTTATGCAGAAAATAAGCAGGAGTATTTACCAGAAAATTTAGAGTTGCTAATTTTAGACGATCGAGGGAACATTATGATGCAAGTTAAATCAAAAGAACATGATAACTGGATTCAAGTTGAGCTTAGAGGAAGTCTTCAAGAAGAGTTTCAAGTAAGAGTCCAGCTAGAGCAGGCAAGTATTACTGAAAACTTTGTGATTTAAAAAAGCTATGGATAAGTTTGTAGAACTTAAAATTCAAGGCAAGGCTGACCAGTTTTTTTCTGGTTGGCTATCAGGTTTTTTAATGCTAATTCTCAATTGCTAGAACGGGGAGAATCTTCTTTGCCTCCCTGCCCAAAACTAGTAGCAAATATTCGGGATTGGCAGAAGGCTTATCGAGCAGATGTCACTCATCCTCGCCTAGAAATCCTTCAGGAATCAATCACAAACTCTTCAGATATTAATCATGAGGAGTTGATTCATAATCTCAAGAAAAATCTTAATGATTGGTTAAATTCTCCAGAATTTCTGCCCCTGAAGGAAAGCCTAATTGCGAGGTTGAGCCGTGATGAAGTTGTGTTAGTTGGTATTGATATCAATGATCGTGATTTGAAATATGCGCCTTGGCATTTGTGGAATTTCTTTGAATATTTCCCAAAGGCAGATTTTGCACTGTTAAGTCATAATTCTAGTGGACTCAATAGTGGCGATCGACAAAACAAACGAGTTCGATCGAACATTAATATTATGGCAATCATTGGGGATAGCCGGGGCATCAACACCACAGAAGATACGATGATTCTTAAAAACCTTCCCTATGTTAATCATCCACAAATTTTGAGTGAACCTTCTAGGCAGGAGGTCATAGATGCTTTATGGAACCCAGAGCCTGTGGATATCCTATTTTTTGCTGGTCACGGCAAGGAAGAAGATCATAAAGGCAGAATTTGTATTAACAATAATGAGAGTTTGAGTGTTAAGGAGATTGAACAGAGTCTTGAGCAACAGATTCAAAAAGGCTTACAGTTAGCAATTTTTAACTCTTGTGATGGGTTGGAACTAGGGGAGGCGATCGCTGATTTGCATATCCCGCAGGCGATCGTGATGAAAGAGGCAGTTCCTGATGCCATTGCCCAGCGCTTTCTCAAGGATTTTCTAGCAGAATTTTCTCAAGGCGTTTCCCTAGTTCAAGCTCTCCGCCAAACCCGCAACAAACTAAAAGATCGAGAGCATGATTATCCCTACGCCAGTTGGCTCCCAGTCTTGTACTGCAACCCCACCGAGCCACTCATGCAATGGTCACACCCCCAGCCTCCCTTTCTCCAAAAATACCTTTGGCAAGCAAAAATAGCTGCTTCAATTGTCCTACTACTATTAGGTTTACATAACCTCCCAGCATTTGCTTTTTCTCAAATTAGGCAATTAAAAAATCATGTTTTAGAGTTTGCTACCATTCCATTCAATAAAGTTTACCAAGATGAAGAATTTCAGTTAAATTATTATCCTCAAACTTGGCAAGTACAACAAGAGCTAGATAAGTTTACAGGGGATATGGCGAGTATCTTGTTGTTAGACAATAGAGAAGTTCGATTAACTGTAAATATCCGAGATTTAACTAGTGCGCCCCTAACTTTAGAAGGCTGGCAGCAGGAACTTTTGGAGCTTTTAAAATCTGACAAAAATTTGACCATAATTACACAGAAGGAGGCTACTTTAGCTCTTCGTCCGGGTCGTGAAATGGTTTTCACCACAACTGATAGTGGCAAAAACCACAAAAAATTAGTCGTTACTGCCCTGAAAATAACAAAGCCTATTCAATTGTTTATTCAGCTCCACAGGATTTGTTTTATAAACATGAAGATGCTGCTAGGGAGATAGTTGATTCTCTGAAATTATTTAATTAGACGAAACAGTGGTTTCTTCAATCAAAAGAGGAATTTGCTCGGAGGGAGGGACAGTTTCTAAATAAAGTTCTAGGTTAAAATAATCTCGACCACTACTTTCAGTAATAAACCTTCCTTCAATAGCGTTATTATTTCTCAATCTTTCCCACAGAACTTGGGCATTTCCTACAGTATCAGTAGCAAAAAGTAGATTTAAGCATTCACCGCCGTGTCTATTAGTGCCACAAACTAGATTATTTTCTCTCATCACAAATCTTAGATTACCATTATCTCTAGCTGTTTGAAATCTGGCTGAGACAGTATTACATACTGGCTGTCTATTGTTCCAAAAAATGATCGGGCTGACTCCCAGAGAACCTATACCAAGGGTAGCGTAACCTTGTTGATAGGAACCACAGGAGTAATTTATAGGTTGTCTAGGTTGACTGTTAGCTCCTTGGCTATTTGTCAAAAGAAAACCTAGGGACATTGATAAAGTTAGTATAGAATGCTTCAATAGTTTAGTTTTCATTGTGTTACACCTATCTAGGAAAAATTTATTCTTACTCTTATTGTGTTATTACAATTTTCTTACATCTGTTGTAAACTCTGGAATATTTGGAACAATTTATGTAGTAACTCATCATGTAATATTATATTATTCGATCTGATATGAAGTATGGCAAAATAAAAATACATAAAATTCATTAAAATATTCCTGATTAACTTAAGTGTAGCTTGAGAATCTAAGTTAAATGCCTAAATGTTAATAATATGAT
>JAAUUE010000384.1 GCA_012031635.1 Coleofasciculaceae cyanobacterium SM2_1_6
CGGGGAATTGGTTATGAAAGACGCGAAAAAAGTAATGAGTGCCGCCACATCTTCGTTAATCGGTTGTCAAGTTTCAGTCCCCTTGCGGGGAATTGGTTATGAAAGAGCTTGCCTAGGGAGCCTTACTCAGAGAAGATTTCAGGGTCAAATCGACTGACCTAAAAACTTGCTTCATTTCAGCCGATCGCCTTCGTAGAAAAAATGACGTTTTAGTGCCTCAAATGCCTTACTGAATCAGCATTCGATGCAGGTTGCAGAGATTATTTAGTTTTCAAGGTGCTGAGGGAGGTGTGTAGCTTTCCTCAATAGACGTTATCTTACACCAAGTTTTCTAGAAAGATTGTTAAATTATATTAAAGAAATCCAACCCCTAGAGATGGATGAAAAATACCCCCAGCCGTTTGGGGTAGAAGCTGAGGGAAAACTTTTAGATAATTGAGAATAGGAGCCTAGTTAACTAGACCGCCAGTAGCTTGAAATCTTGCCCTAGCACGCTTGAAGGCTTGGGTCGCTTGGATTTTTTCTTGGCGGTTCTCAGTATTTTGTACCTTGTTCAGCCTTGATTCTGCCTCCGAGAGAGCCGCCTTTGCCTTTTCCTTGTCGATCGACTCTCCCTTTTCTGCCCCATTGACGAGAATTGTCACCTCATCATTTTCAATTTCTGCAAAACCACCCATAAGGGCGATCGCCACCCAATCTTTACCGGGACGTACCCGCATCACCCCAATATCCAACGCTGTCAACAGGGGAGCGTGACCACTGAGAATCCCCAATTGTCCGGTGGTACTAGGCAGAATCACTTCTTCCGCCGTGGAATCCCAAACAGTCTTGTCTGGAGCCACAACCCGTACAGTTAATGTCATAGATTATGCTTATTTTTTATGATTATTTTTTGTTGAGGAGATTCCCCCTGCCCCCCTTCAAAAGGGGGGACTTGTCCCCTGCTGCCCTTCAAAAGGAAGGCATAGATATCCCCTACTGCCCTTCAAAGGAAGGATAAATATTGAAGTCCTCTTTTATAACCCTCTTGTAGGAAGGTAGAGTTGATTCATACTCCCTTTTTTTAAGGTTCATACTCCCCCCTTTTTAAGGGGGGTTGGGGGGGATCAAACCCTTATGCAGGGACGCAGGGGGATCAAACTTAACCCTTGATTTTGGCAGCCTTAGCGATCGCTTCATCGATATCACCCACCAAGTAGAAAGCCTGCTCTGGTAGATCATCCAGTTCCCCAGACAGGATCATTTGGAAACCCTTAATGGTTTGCTCTAGGGTGACATACTTACCGGGGGAACCAGTGAATACTTCGGCAACAAAGAAAGGCTGAGAGAGGAATCTTTCCACCTTCCGGGCGCGGGATACGATCAGGCGATCGTCCTCCGAAAGTTCATCCAAGCCCAAAATTGCAATAATATCTTGGAGTTCCTTATAGCGCTGGAGAGTCGATTGGACGGCTCTCGCGGTTTTGTAGTGTTCTTCACCAACGATGCTGGGTTGGAGCATGGTGGAGGTAGAATCTAGGGGATCCACGGCGGGGTAAATACCCTTCGCAGCTAGACCACGGGAGAGTACAGTTGTCCCATCCAAGTGAGCAAAGGTAGTTGCTGGAGCCGGGTCAGTTAAGTCATCCGCAGGTACATACACCGCTTGAATGGAAGTAATAGAACCTTCGGTAGTGGAAGTAATCCGCTCTTGCAGATCTCCCATATCTGTAGCAAGGGTCGGCTGATAACCTACCGCCGAGGGCATCCGTCCCAAAAGCGCCGATACTTCCGAACCAGCTTGCACAAACCGGAAGATGTTATCAACAAAAAGCAGCACGTCTTGCTTACTGACATCCCGGAAATATTCTGCCATGGTCAACGCCGAAAGACCGACCCGCATTCTCGCTCCGGGGGGTTCGTTCATCTGACCATAAACTAGGGCAATTTTGGAAGCACTGATATCATCTTCCTTGATTACTCCAGACTCCTTCATTTCGTTGTAGAGGTCATTGCCCTCACGAGTCCGCTCACCCACACCACCAAAGACGGATACGCCACCGTGGTTAATGGCAATGTTGTTGATCAATTCCATCATGATCACGGTTTTGCCCACACCTGCACCACCAAATAGACCAATTTTGCCGCCCCGACGGTAGGGAGCGAGGAGGTCAAGAACTTTGATCCCGGTTTCAAATACGGAAGGTTTGGTTTCGAGGTCGGTAAACTTCGGAGCAGGACGGTGAATGGGGAAGGTGTCTTCGTTACCCACGGGACCCATATTGTCTACGGGTTCGCCAAGGACGTTAAAAATTCTGCCGAGGGTGGCAGGGCCAACGGGGACTCGGATCGGTGCGCCTGTATCAATTACTTCCATGCCCCGTACCATTCCATCCGTAGAACTCATGGCAACCGCCCGGACTTGGTTATCTCCCAAGAGTTGCTGTACTTCACAGGTGACGGCGACATCCTGCCCTGCGGAATTTTTTCCTTGAACTCTGAGGGCGTTATAAATCTGAGGCATTTTGCCGTTGGTGAATTCTGCATCCACAACGGGTCCGATAATTTGAGTAATATAGCCAATGTTGGCTTTCTCTGTGGTTGTTACCATAATTCTATGTTTGGTTTTTCAGCAGCTTATATCTAATTTATTCAGGACGCACTGGGATCAAGTTGAGCTTTCCCATTGCCCTTTTTTAGATTACCACCGATGCGGATTGATTAATTACCTATTTGCGGCTGGGAAGATATCTCCAAAAAACCGGGAGGAAATCTTGAGCGATTTTAGGGAAATTTGCGATCGCCACCCCAAAAATCAGCCCTAGAAATCAATCTCAAAATTAATCTCAAAATTAACTTCAGAAATTAGCGATCGAGCTTTTTGGGGGTTCACAATAAATTCATGATAATTTCACAATAAATTTACCAGAACTAGTAGTTTTCAGCTTTTGCAGCTATCCAGGGTTAGGGAAGTTTTGCTATGTTAGAAACATCACCGCCAGAGTCGACAATTTCACCCGTAATCTGTTCATATTCTTGTTCATACATCCAAGGAGAAAACCCATGATTCAGTCTCAAGAGTTGCCCGAAGTTACCCCTCTCCACCTGCCTAGTTCCTTGAATGCTCCAGGAGTCAGTGATACTCGCCCCTGGGGGACATTTTACAATTTTGGAAGAGGGACGGGGTTATAAGATCAAGCGGATTGAAGTGAAGCCGGGGCATCGTTTGAGTTTGCAGATGCACTACCATCGGAGTGAACATTGGATTGTGGTGTCTGGCACTGCTAAGGTAACGTGTGGAGATCAAGAAACGATTATCAAGAGTAACCAATCTACCTATGTCCCCCAATGCACCGCCCATCGCCTAGAAAATCCGGGGGTGATTCCGTTGGTATTAATTGAAGTACAAAATGGTGAGTATTTGGGAGAAGATGATATTATTCGCTTTCAGGATGACTATGCCCGGAGCCATTCCGAAAATAAATAGTTAATCTGGGGCGCTAATACTTGTCCATAAAACTGGTAACTATGATCCATCTGAGTAAATCGGCTAGTAAAGAAATTCGGCGGTTACAGGGGAAGTCCGCAGGGCAGGAGCCACGGGTTCGGTTGTCGATCGCTCCCGGCGGCTGTGCGGGTTTGTACTACAATCTCGGCTTTGCCGGAACGGTAGAGGTGGGCGATCGCTTCTACGATTGTGAAGGTATTTCCGTAATTCTGGATGCCCAGAGCTTAGCCCATGTGCAGGGAATGACCCTCGATTACTCAGAGGATTTAATGGGGGGCGGATTCCGGTTTCACAATCCCCAAGCTATTAATGTTTGCAGTTGTGGAAATTCCTTCTCGATTCAAGAGAATGGCTAATGTGAGTAAGGTTTAAGCAAAAGCTATAACCCTAAGCCTAAAGACTTTCCCTGAGCGCTTGCCCTGAGCCTGTCGTAGGGAAGTCGAAGGGAAATTGTCAGCTATAAGATCAAGATATTTGATCAAAGATTTGTGGTGGGGTTTTGGCTACTTCGACAACGCTCAGCATAAATTCGACTACGCTCAGCCAGCGTCAATAGACCTCTTGCGTGAATAAGGAAAAAAGCCCCCTCATCCCCCCAGCCCCTTCTCCCTAGGAGAAGGGGGAGTAAG
>JAAUUE010000385.1 GCA_012031635.1 Coleofasciculaceae cyanobacterium SM2_1_6
CTCTGGAGGCAGATGGAGCCAGAGCGATCGACCGATGGCAAAATCTTGGGTGGGCGAAACCCATGCTTCTAGGTTGAGGTGGGCAGTGGTCTTCAGCGTTAAGCGTCTCTGGGCGCCCGTAAACCGATTGGCAACTACCGTCGCTGGGAGTATGTTTACCCCAGGGGGGGAATCAACCAGCACATCAATTTGCTCCGGTCGGATCGTCACTTGGACTTCGCCCTGATGGGTGTGTTGAGTAAATAATACCGTCTCCGTAGCCAAGGTTAACTGTCGATCGTGGGCTTGCGCCGAGAAGAAATTAACCCCACCAAAAAATCGGGCTGTGGTTTCATCGTAGGGACGCTGATAAAACGCCTCTGGCGGGTCTACTTGACGCAACTGACCGTTAAACATGAGGGCGATGCGGTGGGACATCACAACTGCTTCAGCCTGGTCGTGGGTGACAATCATTAGGGTAACACCTGTTTCCCTCTGGAGTTGTCGGATCAGGGCTTGCATTTCTCCCCGCAGGTTGGCATCCAGTGCCGAGAGGGGTTCATCGAGCAACAACAACTTTGGCTGAATCACCAAGGCTCGCGCCAAGGCTACTCGCTGCGCCTGTCCCCCGGAGAGTTCCGCAGGTTTACGATCGCCAAACCCATCAAGCTGTACTTGCTTGAGGAGGGCAATTACCTTTTGCTCCCGCTCTGCCCGCCCCACACCCCGCATTTTTAGCCCAAACGCCACATTTTCACCCACCGTCAGATGGGGAAACAGCAGCCCTTTTTGCAAGACTAGAGCCAGATTACGCTTTTCTGGTGGCACTGGGTTGAGCAATCGCCCGTTTAGCTCCATCGTGCCATGATCGGGGCGCAGTACCCCTGCAATCATCTGAAGTGTGGTCGACTTGCCACAGCCCGACGGCCCCAGCAGAGAGAGAATTTCGCCTGCTGCCACATCTAGCCAAAGATCTGAGACGGCTGGTTTGCCCTGAAATATTTTCGTTAGGCTTTTGAGAACTAGTTGAGCCATGCTTTCAATCAATATCCCGTTTAAGCCTACATTGTATCCAAGGGCGATCGCTTCCTGAATGATGATACCGCCTACACATTGCCCAAACCGCCCAAGGCTGCATCATTTTCCAAGGAGCGGCTGGCAACTGCTAGAAACGCCAAACCCGGAATAATCGAGGTAATGGCAACCGCTGCAACTAAACCATTGTTGCCGCCCTGTAGGAGAGTAAATAAGACCATGGGCAGGGTAAACACTTTACCTCCACCGATAAAGAAAGTTAGGAGAAATTCATTCCAAGATATCAGAAACGCAAAGAGAGCACCAACCATCACCCCCGGCGCAATTAGGGGCAAGGTGATTTGGGAAAAAACTTGCAGGGGTGAAGCACCTAGCGATCGGGCTTGGATTTCGTAGCCCACCTCAAAGTTGGCAAACACACTCGCTAATACTAGAGTCATGTAGGGAAGGGTGGGCATTAAATGCACCAGCACCACTCCCAGCAGCGTGCCATTTAGCCCCAAGCGAATCAGGATAAACTGCATCCCCATCAGGGTTGCTAGGGGTGACACAATGATCGGTGCGAGCAGAAACAACTTTAGCCCCGTCTTGCCGGGAAACTTCATTAGCCCCAAGGCTCGACCCGCAGGTAGACCCAGTAGTAACGAGATCGCTGTGGTGATCAGGGCGATCGCCAGACTATTGAGCAATCCTTCGCCGACTCGTGAGGCAGCCGATCCGATCTTCGCCCAATGGGATAAAGTCCAGTTCTGAGGGATTAACTGAGGAAAGTACCAGCCCTGAGCAAAAGACCAGATCAATAACGGCAGGAATGGCAAAAACAGCACCACAATTATAAGAATCAGCAGTGTGTTTCGTCCAATCTGGTGTTGTAATTTCAGCATAAATAGAAATTGATTAGTCAGGAGCGACGCACCTTGGTATTTTGATTGGGCGAGTTGGGCGAGTCAGACGTGAGCCAGAGGTATACCATGATCATGAAAGTCGAGCATAAAGAGAGGATGAGTCCTAGGGCGATCGCCGTCGGGCGCTGGGTTAAGTCTACATTGGTAAAGGTACGATAGACCAGCACAGGCAAGGTACGAGGAAACGTGGATCCCAACAAAAACGGTACTTCAAAAGAGCCAAAAATAAATCCAAAGACAATCAAACTAGCTGACAAAATTCCGGGTTTCATCAAAGGTAAGGTGACATGCCAAAAACACTGCCAAGGGCTTGCCCCTAACACCCGGGCTTGGGTTTCATATTCTCGATCGATTCCCCGCAGCACTGCCAGTAAAATTAAGGTCATAAAGGGGATTTCTTTCCACAAAAAATGCAGCAGAACTCCAAGGTTTGCCCCATCATTTACCAATAGGGGAAAATCTTGATCTGACTGAATCCAGCCGATGGCATAAAGTATTCTAGAAACTAAGCCGCTGGGAGTCAACAATAGTAAGATGCCAACAACTCCCACTAGGTGAGGAATGGGTAAGGTGATTTGACACGCAAGGCTCGCCCATCGCCCGGTCGATCGCAACAGCAAGGCTAAGCCAATACTGCCCATCACTGATAAGCCCGTTGCCATAATTGCCGTATAAAGGCTCAATCCCAAAGCCCGTAGAAACTCTGGATGACTGAGGGCTTGTTGATAAGCCGCCAGTGTTAAATGACCATCCCCACCCACCCCCAATAACCCCAAGCTCTGGAGCAGGGCCAGAACTAAGCCTCCCCCAAACAACAGAGCAATTACGCTGAGGGCGGGAAGCAACAACAGATAGGGGTAGCTCCGCAACAGCCACGCCTGCCCTCTCAGATTAAACGGGGTTTTCGGGGAAGATTTGAGGATGCTACTCATGCCCCACCCTCCAACCACGCCATCACCTCGCGCCACAAGGCTGGAAATTGCTCCCGACTCTGCCGAAATCGAGAGAGCCGCTCTGCTGCACTAGGGCTTGATTGCGCATCTTCATACCAGAGATTTGCCGTCACCCAGTATCCCGCAGTCCAACAGAGCGATCGCACCGCAGGGTAAACCCCAAAGGCAGCAAAGTGGGTTTGGATAGTGGTGATTAATCGCTCATCTGCTAGGGCTTCATAGTAGCAATTAAGGAAAAACGTCCGATCACTCGATGGCAACCGATAGCCTTGTCTTCGATGAATGGTAACTGGCGAGAGAAAATGCCCCAAATCCCCGGCTGGGGAGCCGATCTCAGCCCATTCCCAATCAATCAGATGAGCCTGCCGATCGTTAATCACCCAATTTTCGTAGGTGTGATCGCTGTGAACCAGACAGAGATAAGGCTGTTCCTCTAGCGATCGCTGCGCCGATAATTTCGCTGCCGCCGCTTTCAACAGGTGGTGCAGCATCTCAACAATTTCCGGCTCGGCATCGGGGGACTCTAGGTAAGGCTGAACATAGGTTTGAGACTCCTGAAAAAACAGCTTTAAGGGTTGCCTGACTACTGGCAGATAGCCCATGAGGGAGTCTATTGCATAACCCCGTTGCTGAGGCAACCGATGCAATTGAGCCAAGGTTTTAGCGCATTTTTGTAAATCTGATCGGCTATAATCCAGAGATTCACCGGGAAGATAGTTCGTAATCAGATAGGTATAAGGAAAATCATCGGTGGGTTGAAGCTGAGTTGATTGGAGGACATGCCCAATTTCCGTACCCTCTAAGTATTGCAAAATCAATTGCTCAAACTGAGTCAGACGGCGTAAATCTCCAGCAAATCGTTGATTGGGAGTATTCACCGCCACCCGTACCAAGGCAGTTTGATTAAGTTGAAAGATGACATTGGCTTCTCCATGCGCCAACAGGTTTAACTCACAGGTTCCACAGCAGTTATGAGTCTGCAAATGCATCTGTAATGTCTGTTGCAAATTCTGCAAATCTAACGATCGAGCCATAGGCATCCACAAATCTTCAATAATTAGCAAGCAACTCAATTATTCTTTACCTTCTTTAACTTCTTTACCTTCTTTACCTCTTTTACCTTCTTTACTTCCTTTACCTTCTTTACCTCCTTTACCTTCTTTACTTCCTTTACCTTCTTTACCTCCTCTACCTCCCTTTACCTCCTTTACCTTCTTTACTTCCTTTACCTT
>JAAUUE010000386.1 GCA_012031635.1 Coleofasciculaceae cyanobacterium SM2_1_6
CGATAATCGGCAGATAAATCCAAGACCTTACCCCTTTGGCAATCAAGGGCGGAGCTAAATCACAGGCTAAACCATTGGGCAGGGAGAGAAATATAGCCCCGCAGCGTTGGGCGATCGCCTCGAGATCAGTAGTCGCTTCAACTTTGAGTTTAATACTATGCTCTAGGTGAGGATAGAGATCCCCAAAGGGCTTGCCAGCACTACTATCACCGCCTAGATAAACTAGGTCTAGCTGGGGATGATCTTGCAAAAGACGGACTAACTGCACACCACCATAGCCTGAAGCCCCAATAATCCCTACGGTTAAACGTTCGCCTTGAGACATAATAATCTATCCTTAATAATTCATCGCTCATAATGTGCGCCCCATGCACTAGACTGCCAAAGCTATCCCTAAACTCCTCGCTATTGATTAGCAACTATCGGATCAAGGCACAGTAATTCAGAACTTAATCTGAAAACTTAATTTTAGGGCATACTTTTGGGGTGTAATTTAGACACATTTGGGAAAATTCCCCAATTTATCCAGTAAAATCTGAAATTATACACTACTTCTCTCGTTGTTTCCTCCCATTTGTCTAAACAAGCCCCGGCTAGAGTCTTTTGATTTTCAAGCTTCAAAACCGTATCACAGCACATCTAACCACTTAGACATCTATTAGTAACATCTATTAGTAACATTTAGTAGAATTACGTCATGTGCCTCTTCTGCTTATCCAGCAAAGGCACATCAACAGTCTGGCAACGGTTTTGTAATAAGCACAACAAGAGATGCTTGCTAGTCCTTGACTAGTTAATTGCTGGTACATCCTTGGCATGATCTTAGTACATCATTGAATATGCCATTAGTATAGTAATTGGGAATTCCTTCCTCCCCGGTACAATGCCTAGAAAATCCATCACCAAAGAATTCTCTCGACACTCGGCCCAAGCTTCACTCCGCCGGGTCTTAATTATTCCTTTTGTCCTGCAAATTGTGGCGGTAATTGTGTTAATTGGTTGGCTTTCCCTCGAAAATGGGCAGCAGGCGGTTAATAATGTCGCTGGTCAGTTGCGATCGAGTATCATCGGCAGAATTGAACAACGCCTAGAAGATTATTTGTTTACGCCCAAATTAATCACGCAGCTAAGCATTCAAGAAATTCAGCAACAACATATAAATATTCAAGAACCAGAGAAGTTGATCAATAGTATTCAAGGACAGATGCGGCTATTTGATACGGTCAACCATATTAAATTTGGTTTTACAGACAAAAATTTTATAAGTTTAGAAAGATTTGATCAATCATCCTTTCGGGTGAGTATTTCTAGAGTGGAAAATGACTATGGGTTTTCTACCTATAATTTGAGTCCGGTGAATACAAATTTCCTAGGGCAGGAACAGTTAATTGATACTCAATCGGAATTTGATCTCCAGAAACAGCCTTGGTACAAAGGACCCATTGAAGCAGGTAAGCCTGTCTGGAGTCCCATCTATACCCAATTTAATACCCCCCGCTTGGCTATTACCTACAGTGTCCCGATCTACGATCAACAGCAAAACTCCTCGGAGTTGCCGGGGTTGATTTACCCTTGTCCCAGATCGGGGAATTTCTGAAAAATCTCGTAGTCAGCAAGTCTGGGGAGACTTTTATTATTGATCGATCGGGCTTTTTGGTGGCTAGTTCGGTCAAAGAGCGTCCCTTTTTAATTATTGATGGGCAAACCAGCCGCCTCAGGGCGACCTCCAGCAATATTCCCACCATTGCCAAATCCACAGCCTTTCTCCTCGATCGATTCCAAAACCTCAAGCAAATCAATCAAGAACAACAGTTAGATTTCCTCCTCAATGGTCGCAAAGAGCTAGTCCAAGTTGCCCCCCTCCGAGCTTATCCAGAGCTAGACTGGCTGATCGTTGTGGTCAATCCCGAAAGTGATTTCATGGGACAGATTGATGCTAATCGCCAATCCACTATCTATCTCTGTCTGGGGGCTTTTATTCTGGCTTTAATTACCGGCTGGTATACCTCGGAGCGTATTCTTCGACCAATCCACGGCCTCTCGGAAGCAGCCGAAGCCCTGTCAAAAGGGGAGTGGAACCAAGCTGTAGATGTGCATAGCCAAGGAGAACTAGGGGTTTTGGCGAGGGCGTTCAATCGGATGGCTCTCCAACTTCAGGATTCTTTTACGGCTCTAGAGACGAAGGAAACAAGGGCAAGAACCATGGCAGAATTGCTGCAAGAAGCCCAAAGAGTCGCCCACGTGGGGAGTTGGGAACGAGATATTGTCACCCAAAAAGTTACTTGGTCAGAGGAGGTATTTCGGATTTTTGGGTTAAAGCCGAGGTTAGAATCCATAGCCTATGAGGAGTTTTTAGAAAAAATTCATCCCGACGATCGCCAGCATGTGGCGGATATTCTCTCCCGGTCTAGTGCTTCTGGTCAGCCCCATCAGATTGAGTACCGCCTGATCCGTCCCGATAATTCTGTGCGCTACGTATTTAGTAAAGGTTTGTACAGTTATGATGACGCTGGCGAAATAACCAGAGCCTTCGGGATCATCATGGATGTAACCAATCGCAAAGAATCGGAGCTTGCCCTCCAAAAGTCTGCCATTGCCCTCCAACAGAAAGCTAACCAGCTAGAAATGACCCTAGAAGAACTGCAACGTACCCAGACCCAACTCATTCAAGGAGAGAAAATGTCTGCCTTGGGACAGTTGGTGGCTGGGGTTGCCCATGAGATCAATAATCCCGTGAATTTTATCTATGGCAATTTGACCCATGCCCGCACCTACGCTGACAATCTCCTCGAAATTCTCAGTATTTATCAACGGGAATATACAAATCCCAGCCTTGATCTCCAAGAAAAAATTGAAGACCTAGACTTAGATTTTGTGATGGTAGATTTACCAAAGTTGCTAGATTCCATGCAGGTGGGAGCCGAACGCATCCGGGAAATTGTCAAATCTCTCCGATCGTTCTCTCGTCTAGACGAAGCCGAAATGAAGTCCGTTGATATCCATGAAGGTCTGGATAGTACGCTGATGATCCTACAAAATCGATTCAAAGCTAAGGGTAACCAACCAGAGATTATTGTCCACAAAAATTACGGCGACCTACCTCAGGTAGAATGCTATGCGGGGCAACTCAATCAGGTATTCATGAATATTTTGAGTAATGCCATTGATGCCATTGAAACCCCCCCGGAAGATTTTTCTTGCCCCGTCCCCAGATTGAGATCAAAACAATGCTTAAGGATCATAAGTGTATCCAAATTAGCATCAAGGATAACGGTGTTGGCATTCCGCCAGAAATCCTCAATCGCCTTTTTGATCCTTTCTTCACAACTAAACCCGTCGGTCAAGGCACAGGACTGGGCTTAGCGATCTCCCACTCGATCGTTGTCGAAAAACATAAGGGTATTTTGAACTGTAAATCAACTCCGGGTCAGGGAACCGAATTTATCATTGCGATCCCGGTTAAACACCATGCTAGTCTAGTTTAGTTATGAATCTTAGTCCTATAGCGTTCCTAAATCATTTTTTAAATTAGATTGCTTCTGGTCGGTGGTTTCACCCGCCGCAGGCGGGCGAAATCATTTAGGACTGCTATGGATATTAGCAAGGAGAAACAGATTGGCTCAGGACGAGATGCTCAGTAAACTCTTATCGAAGGCTTTGCAGCTATGGCTGCGATCGCAGGTATCCCATGTGCAGACCCTAGAGTTGACAGTCCACGGCACAAATCAACAACTCCTCTCTGGGGAAATTCCCAAGTTGACCTCACCGCCACCCACGCTGTCTATCAAGAATTACACCTCAGCGAAGTTGCCCTGACTGGGAAAAATATCAAGATTAATCTCCGACAAATTCTCCGGGGCAAACCCATCCAACTCCGGGAACCCATTGCTCTCACTGGGCAACTCAAGCTCACCGCCCCCGACCTCGAAGCCTCCCTCTCTGCTCCCCTCCTCGCCACTGCCCTCGACGAACTCTTAGCAACTCTTGTGGCAAATAGTTCCCATAGCTCGGATGATAACCTTGTCCATCGCAATCTGGGTAATGATTTAGATGGCGATCGCCTCCAGTACCCAAATGCCTCTAA
>JAAUUE010000387.1 GCA_012031635.1 Coleofasciculaceae cyanobacterium SM2_1_6
CATCCCCAACCCCTTCTCCCTCAAGGGGAGAAGGGGAGTAAGACTAATTTTTCTTGTTCCCTCCCCCGTTCTGGGAGAGGGTGAGGGTGAGGGCTTCAGATTTTGTCGCACTCACGTTAACTAGGTTAGCTGGGTCAGAAATTACATAAACCTGCAATCAAACTAAGCTGGCTGCCGTTTTTCGACTCCAAAACCCACTAGGGTAATCACCTCTGGCACTTCTCCGGCTGGGGGTTTTTCATAGGTAATAATTGTCCGCAAACGTAGACCCGGAGCAACAAACCGCATTTGATCCACAGCGATCGAGCGACGATAAAAAGTAGTCATTTCCAAAGTCTGGCGACTGGGCAGATAGGTAAAACTACTCTGAATTAATCCTGATTCTGAATAGCCCTCATCCCGGAGATAAAACCCCTGAATTGCTTCCTCTGTTTTGGGTAACTCGGCAGCGATCGGGAAATTTTCTGAGGGCATAAATACTTCATAATTCTTCACAAATTGGTAGGGAATAAATAATGCTTTGAGGTGCATAGAAACCTGTTCCCCTTTTTCTGAAATTGTATCAAAACTAATCCCAAAACCCGGACAACCAAGCTGATGAATTGTGCCTGCTGCTCCATCAAGATGAGTATCTAGAGATTGCTCTGGAAAATAATTTTTTAGTTCATCTACCAAGGTTCCAAGGGGTGACAGAGACAATAAGGCTTGTTTTTCAGAAACCGTTAAAGAATTTACCCGATACTCTGTGTGGGAACGATCGATCTCTCCCGCAACCAAGTCATGATAAGTCCGTTCTATCTGCCAGAAACCACTACAGGCTTGAAAAAATTGGTTGAAATCTAACATGATTTTTCATCGTTTAGAAGTAAATTATTTAAATATATTGTGTGTTAGTGCAGATCATTAAGTACATTTACTATTCTCAGCAAGACTTTAGGAGAAAAATTAAATTAATAAGTAGGATCGTCAAATTTTTACTTAACTTAATTATGATGACTTGTATCTTCAAAACTAAAGGATGCTCGCATTATGGACACTGTACAAAAGCAACTGCTAACCCTCCAAGAAAGAGTTGATGCTCTCTACCAAATTACTGAGCAGATTAATGAAAAATTTTTAGAGGCCTTAGCTACAAACAAAACCACAGCTAGCGTCGAGGTAAAAGAAGCAGAATCTTCTGACTATGCTCGGTATAACAATCCATGGTATCAAAGTTACCGAGACCCAAGCATGGAACACAAAGATGTTCTCCGAGATAACGGCACTGGTGAAACCACTGCTCAATCGACAGGAGATCAAATTATGTCTACAGAACTGCAAATTCAGCGGCTCACTGCCCAACTAACTGCTGCCTACAATCGCATTGCTGCCCTAGAAGAACAACTCATCTCTCGGCGGGTAGCTGTAGCTAAATCTTGAAGAAATTATCTTGCTGATTGAGCGGCGGGGAAAGTTGCAAAGATATCCAACAGGGTAGGTAAGGGGTCTGTGCCTACTTCGAGGATAGTGACCACAGGCAGCCTTGGGGAAAAATTGGGAACATCGTTGGGAGGATGATCAGGGGTTGGGGACATCTGAGTCAGGATCAGGTGGGTGCAACTATTTGTGAGCATGAGATTCACCCCCAAATGTTCGCCACTACCTCGAAAATCTGTCCGTACACCCACGATCGGCAGCCCGATCCCTAGGCCATAACCCATTTCAAAACAGCTACCAGAGTCTGCATCAGTACCATCAAGCATAATCAACACCATGCTCGCTTCTTTTAAGCCCTGCATACAAATTTCGTAGAGTTGCTTCGGGTCTTTGGTGCCAGCGCATTCTTCTTGGGGAAGGTAAATTTTATAGCCGTGCGATCGCAGACCATCAGCTAATTTTTGGTTAAATATCATCTCCCCAGCCGTAAACAAGGGGCCAGCAAAGTAAATCCACGGTGACGTTAGAGCTTCATTTTTAGGCATAGCTTTCCATAAACTTGGGTAATAGTCAGAGTAATGTCAGGCAGAGACCTGCTGGTAGTTCTCGATTAACTTAAGAGATTAATTTAGAGATTAACTTAGAGGATACTTTAAAAGTTGCTGGCGGTTGTAGATGCGTAGCAGTTTCTCGAAGAGTAATCACAACTACAAGAATCAAGGCTACGGCTTGACTGCGCCGATTTTTTTGGTACTGTACGTCCTACATGGTACGTTTTATACGGACTAACCCCAAAATTTAAGGATTTTATGAACCTGCGTAGGCGGTTTTTGCTCTTGTAGGTACAACTTTAATCGCCAAGGCTTAATAGATAACAACCTTATTAGACATGCTCCTCGTCTCTCAAGTTTGTAGCCTCTTAATTCTATCAAGTCTCTCTCTGCTCAGAAAGATAGTTAATCATTATGGGATACATAAAATAGATTTATGGAGTATTTAAGCAAATAGTTGCTATTTCCCGAAATTTTAGTTACATTAATTTACAGAGATATTTACAAAACGTTACCAATTGGAGTCCAAGCCATGCAAACCGAAGAACGTAATGCTGTGAAATTTGGGTTTACTACTCAATCAGAAAACTGGAACGGTCGTTTAGCTATGATCGGTTTCTCCGCTGCTCTCATCATTGAACTTTTATCCGGCAAGGGAGTCCTACACTTCTGGGGCTTGATGTAATTTTTCACGACTAATCTGCTTTCTCCTAACAAATAGCTGACTCTTGAAAAATCAAGAGTCAGCTTTATTATTGGCAATTTATTTTGTTGGCTATTTTGCGGATATTATTCAGTTTTTTTGATTCAGCCTTTGAGCATCTCAATAATCTAGTTGTTCACAGGTGACAACAAAGAACTAATCCAAATAACCCATGAGCATTTGACTTTCGCCTAGGTAGTTGGAGGCAACCGGGCGGGGACCAAAAATGGCGTAGGTATCAAAAATTTCTAGAGTAGAAGCCGTGACAGGACGCTCGCCTGATTGATAAAAAGTTTCAGAGACCACCAACTCACTGGCAACAACTGGGCGCTCTCCAGCTTGGTAAAAAGTTTCGAGAACTTCGAGGGTGGATGCTGTGGTGGGACGATCGCCAAAGACATTCGTATGCTCGGTAATAGACAAGGTGGAGGGAGCAATGGGGCGATCGTAGATACTTTTTTCTTCAGTCACAGGTTTGAGAGCCAAGGCAGTACTGCCGGGGATTCTGTTTTTTGGGGTGGTTGTCCTTCTTGTCCGAGGGGTAGCCATAAATTTTTATCCTCCGAAAATTTTTTTGATTTATTGATTTATCTAGATGTTTAGTTTGGCGGAGTTCTCAGCAGAATTCAAGCTAGGCTCAAAAATTTCCGTATATCTTTTCAACTTGACACTCCCACATCTAAAGAGCATGGGATTCTTAAGAGTCCAGAATTTGATTTCTCAGACTCTGCACCTTAAAGGCGTAGTCAATGCGCCCCTACTGACTTCACTTAAACTAAGCTCAAGTGTTGCCGCTACATTTCTTTTAAGGTGAATTTACCACTTTTTCTGCTTTGAACCACCGTTTGGGTTTTTCACCAATATTTTAGGTAGAGCAATAGCCAAGGGTATTTAGCACCTTAAACTATCATTATAGTTGAGGATAGTCAAGAAATTGGCTAGCTCCGTACCTACACTAATCCGTGCCTCGACTGAGCGGAGCCGAATGTCCTTAGATCCCACGTTTGCACTGAGCTTTGTCGAAGTGGCTAAAGCCAGTGGGTTTTACGGCGATTTCTATAAGTTTTTCAGCATAGTTTCAATAATCGCCCAATACTCGCAAGTTTAAACTTAAATTTAACCTTAGATGAAGTTATAGCAAAGAAAGACATAGCTAGGACAAAATAAGAGTTACGAAACCCCCGCAGTGCGGGGGTTTCGTAACTTAAACTTTCTTCACCATCTCGGTATTTGCTATAGATTACACTGCCTAGGTTTCTTTCCCAAAACTCCCATCACCCAAACATCCTCTGAGCATTATCGCCATCCTAAATCATTAGACCTCTTGCGTGAATCATGACCCTCACCCTAAATCCCTCTCCCTAGGGAGAGGGACTTTCCTCTTACTCCTCTTCTCCTTAGGGAGAAGG
>JAAUUE010000028.1 GCA_012031635.1 Coleofasciculaceae cyanobacterium SM2_1_6
ATCCCCTTTATGATGAAAATCAACAAATAATTGGCAGTATTGGTGTGGAAAAGCGTCTATCAGAAATTAGTGATTTCCTGAAAACTATTCAGGGTAGTCCCTCCATGAGGATTTTTATCCTCGAACGAGATGGCTTACTAGTGGCTGACTCCAGTAATGAAGAGCCTTTTAAGCTGGTGGAAGAACAAGCAATCCGCATTCCCGGAACTGCGAGTAAAGATCCCTTGATTCAGGCTACAGCGAAATACTTAGAACAAAAATTTGGACAGTTCCAAAATATTCAAGGCAGTCAGCAACTATTCTTTTGGCGGGATGGACAAAAACAATTTATCAAATTAAATTCTTGGCAAGATGCCGAGGGCTTGGATTGGTTAGTTGTGATTGTTGTGTCGGAAGCAGATTTTATGGCTCGGATTAATGCCAATAATAACTTAACAATTCTTCTGTGTTTACTATCGCTAATTGTGACTACGGGCTTGGGGATAATTACCGCCCAGTGGATCACGATTCCAGTCAAAAAAATTAATGAAGCTAGTGGCTCGATCGCCCAAGGAGAACTCCAACCCGTCGTCGCCACCGGGGGCATTCGGGAGTTAACAGCCCTAGCTAAATCCTTTAATATGATGGTTCACCAACTGCAAATCTCCTTTGAAACCCTAGAGCAACGCGTCACTGAGCGGACGACAGAACTTGCCATTGCCAAGGAAAAAGCAGAAATTGCTAACCATGCCAAAAGTACTTTTATTGCCAACATGAGCCATGAATTGCGATCGCCCCTGAATGCGATTATGGGTTTCTCTCAACTCATGCAACACACCCCCAATCTGCCAGAGGAACAGTACGAAAATGCAGATATTATCTATCGGAGTGGCGACTATCTGCTGACCCTGATTAATAATATTCTCGATCTATCAAAAATTGAGGCAAACAAAACTACCCTGAATATCCAAGAATTTAACCTCCATAATTTACTAGATGATCTGGAGGCAATGCTGCAACTCCGGGCAAGTAGTGCCAATTTGTCCCTAATTTTTGAACGTAGCCCCGAAGTCCCAGTTTATATTTGCACTGACGATATCAAGCTCCGGCAAGTATTGCTAAATTTGCTCACCAATGCCATTAAATTTACCGAGCAGGGGGCGATCGTCCTCAGTGTTGACTGTGCCTTTCCTGAAAATTCCCTTGAGGATCAAGAAGGGTCAAAAAAAATTACGCTCTATTTCAGTGTCCGGGATACGGGAGTTGGCATTGCTCCTGAAGAACTAGCCTACGTCTTTGAAGCTTTTACCCAAGCAGAGGCGGGACGAGCAAGGCAGGAAGGAACGGGTTTAGGCTTAACCATCAGTCGCAAATTTATCCAGCTTATGGGGGGAGACATTAGCCTAGAAAGTACCTTGGGGCAAGGTTCAACTTTTCAATTTCAGATCCAAGCTGCCTTGGGGACGGGCGAAAATCATGCCAGCCTCATGGAGGCTCCCCGCTCCCGGCGGCATCGATCGATCCTTGGTCTTGCGCCGGGACAACCCCTCTATAGAATTTTGATTGTGGATGATAAGCCCATCAATCGGCAATTACTGATCAAAATGCTGAATCCCTTGGGGTTCCAGTTGCGGGAAGCCAGCAATGGGGAGGAGGCGATTAAACTTTGGGCTACTTGGTATCCCCACTTGATCTGGATGGATATCAGAATGCCGGGAATGGATGGCTATACGGCAACCAAACATATTCGAGCCACGCCCCAAGGCGCAGAGACAATCATTATCGCCCTTACTGCCAGTGTCTTAGAGGAGGAAAAATATATCACCTTCGCCTCTGGTTGCAATGACTTTCTACCCAAGCCTTTCCGGGAGCAGGATATTTTTGAAGCCCTAGCTAAGTACCTCGGCGTGCAGTACATCTATGCGGAGGACGAGCCAAAAATTGCCCCAGCGTTCACCTTAACTCCTGAACAGTTAGCCTGTATGCCCCAAGCTTGGATTAAACAACTCTACAAGGCAGCGATCGAGGGCGATGTGGAATTAATTTTATCCCTAATCAAGGAGATTCCCGCCACTGAACTAGAGTTAGCCCAGAACCTGAAAGAACTCGTCCAACAGTTTCCAATTTGAGGTCATCATTAATTTTACTAGAACTATTGGTGGAGAATCCTAAAAGCGATTCGGGAGCGATGGGGAGACTAGAGAGAGATTAGATAAACTCAGCTTCAGCCAATAATTTGTTTAGATCATCAGGAAAGTCACCATTGCGAACCATGCGTGAGAAAACTTCGTAGCAGTCGTTTTTTATCACCTTCTTTGTGGGGGAATCCTAGCCATAGAATAATCAACACTTTTCGATCGCCTGAGGCAAAAGCCCGAAAAAATAACCGATGGCGATCGCTTAGTCCCATGCCTTTTAAGCGTTCATAGTGCCTCAGGGAACCTTTAAGGGAAAATTGAGACGCAAAGGGATCAACAACTATTTTCTCTTTGATCCCTTTCATCACCGCTGCTAAGAGTTTGACTGTGGGATGTTTGACAAACTCCTCATGTGGGATAGTGAGCTTTAGTTGACTGACTTGAGCTTTTAGCTGTTGCCTTTGTTTGCCAAATAGATGGCGATGGAAGTAGATTTCCCAGCCATTACGGATGATCGCACTCATGGCTCTAGGTCAACTCCCGCAAGAAGTTCATCATCCGCCTGAGCCATTGCCTCGGTATAAGCTTCTAGGTGGTCACTATTTTTGAGAGCATCTTTGGTAATGAAGTCTAAAAACAAACTAAGGATTAAGTTATCCTCTTCTTCCTCTTCTAGCTCAGGTGTTGTTGGTTCAATTTTTATCAGCAATGTATTGTTCGCTAAGACCTCTACCCATCCAGTCGCATTGTTAAACTGAGGATGATCACGATAAAAGGAGGCAGGCAGCCTAAAGCCTAAAGAATTACCAATTTTGGCGGGTGAGAGAGGATAAGTTTTAGAACTCATAGATGTTAATACAACTTGTTATAACCATAATATTATGCTAACACCAAAAATCAACCCCTAAATTGAATTACTCATAAATACCCATAGCAATCTGCACGCCTTGTAGCACCTGTTGGAGCAACTGACTATCAATGCTGCCGTAAGGACCACGCTCTAAATAACTTTTCTGCACCGTGGTAATTAGATCCCCCATCGTTACTGAGTCTTTTTCTAATCCGCCTGTACCAGCAGGGACAAGAATACGGCAAGGATTGCCTGCGGAGGCTACAATATCTGATGAGAATGGCACTACTAGAACTGTTGAGGCATAGCGATTGCGGATATCCACAGAGACAATAAGAACAGGGCGTTTTTTGGTGTCCCCTGCTTGCTTTAGGGCTTTTGCTAAATAAATTGTGCCTTGCTGGGGGAAATCACTCATAATTGCTATGATCCTTGATGTTCCCAACTAGTGATCGCCATATCTTGAGTTAATTGCGCCCACTGTTCTTCTTCTTGAGGATTAAGAGCCTCACGATTTGCATAGAATCTTTGTAGTTGGGCTTCAATTCGCTGTCTATGCCATAGATGCAGAGCTTCTTCGATCGCCGCTGAGCGATTTGCCGATAGCTGATCTACTGCCTTAAGTAATTTGGCATCAATGGTGACTGTAACGCGCTGTTTTCCTTGTGATTGGCTCATAGCAGAAGATAAAACCAAAGAATCTAAACATTTACTTGTCTCATACATTTTATCATATAATTCATCATACTTTTTGTGATATTTTTATAACTAAGCACAAACCAGTTTTTATCGAAAAAATCAAGATATTGATAAATGGGTGAAGTGGGTTGTGGAGGAGGCGGAGAGATATATAAGTGGTTTTTTCCTCTTTGATCAAGCTGGATTATCAAGCTGGATGGGGGCATCGGCAATGAGACAGTAGGGGCGGCTATAGCTGAGGGGAACTTCGAGGGCGTGATCGAGGAGAAATTCGGCATTACCCATGACGGCTGTAGTACTGCCATCGTAGACTATTTTGCCTTGGCTGAGGACGATCGTCCGGGGGCAGAGTTCGAGGGCGAGGTCGAGGTCGTGGGTAGCGATGAGTTGGGTCAGGGGGAGGGACTGGAGGAGTTGGATTAATTGCCTGCGGGAACGGGGGTCTAGCTGGGCTGAGGGTTCATCAAAAACTAGGATTTGCGGCTGCATTGCCAAGACTCCGGCGATCGCAATCCGTTTCTTTTCTCCCCCCGAAAGAGCTTCCGTACTCCGGGAACTGTAGGTATCCACATCCAGACCCACTGCTGTCATGGCATTCACAACCCTCGATCGCAATTCCCGACCCCGCAAGCCCAAATTCTTTGGTCCAAAGGCGACATCCTCCCCCACCGTCGGCATAAATAGCTGGTCATCGGGATTCTGAAATACCAGCCCCACAAAGTTGCGAATGGCTTGGAGATTTTCCGGCACTACCAAAAATTCCCCCACAATAATTTCCCCCCTTTGGGGGAGGAGGATGCCATTGAGATGAAGTTGGAGGGTGGATTTGCCGGAGCCATTTGCCCCGATCAACGCCACCCGTTCCGTAGCAGCGATCGAGAAACTAATCTCCTGTAGAGCTTTAGTGCCGTCAGGATAGGCATAGCTGAGGTTATTAACTGTAATGGGGTTGTGGTGCATAAATGGCAAAAATTTGAAAAGTAATCACAACCCGCATTTGGGGTTAACCGATCGTCACCTCATCAGTTTTTACCGCCGTGGTTCCCGAAACTGTTTTAGCGATCGCCACCATTTTATCGAGAATTTCTTGGCTGGGTACTTTGCCCCGGACGACTACGGTGCTGAGGGTTTGGGAGATATCAAAGGGAGCCGCACTACTAACGCTGGCATCCTGTTGCAGAGCTTGAACAACCCGCTTGGCAAGCCCACTTTCGTCGTACTCTCCCGTTAAGCCCACCCGCTCTGGGGGAATACCCACGGCTAGACCACTACTATCCACTTGGGTTGCTCCAGTTACTGCCCCGGCAACGGTAATCAACTTACTCAAGAGAGTTTGGCTGGGGACAAGTCCTCGTAACACCACAGTACTACCTGTTTGCAGCACATCCACCGAGGGAATATCCGTTAATTCGGCATCCTGATCAAAGGCAAAAGCCACACGTTTTGCTAAGCCACTCTCGTCATACTCACCAGTTAAACCCATGCGTTCGGGGGCGATCGTCTCACCAGTGGTGGGAGCTGCTCCCGGAGTAGATGCTGGTGCTGCTGCTGGTGCAGGAGATACGGAAGCCTGAGCAGGGGGCTTTTCCATGCCGAATAATCTTTTTAACCAACTCATAAATTTCTTGCCTCTAGGATTAACGGTTTTATTTGATCGTGCTACATCTAAAGAGTAATACCTGACTCTACAGGTTTAATTTTAGCAGATGTCAAGATTTCTCTAAATTTCTCCATAACATTCATAAATGACCTCACCCGCCTGCGGCGGGTGAAATAACCTAAATGATCTTACCCGCCTGCGGTGGATGAAATAACCTACTAGCAGCAATCTAATTTAGCCAATGATTTAGGATCGCCCTAGGCTTTTGATCCACAGGTTCTAAGTTTAGGGCAAGGATTTACTGAGCCACTAGTTATCCACCGATCGACACCTTCACCTCTGTCCAGGCTTCGTCATAGAGTCTGGTGGCTTCGCCGACATCTTCGAGGATTCTGAGTTTGGTGAGGACTTCGGGATCGGGATAGATAGCGGGATCCTTTAGGGAATCGGCATCAATTAAACCTTGGTCGATCGCTCTTTGGTTTGGGCTAGCATACTTAATAAAATTGGAATTTTTGGCTCCCACTGCTGGCTCCAGAATGAAATTTATAAACTGCTCCGCCAACTCCCGGTTGGGCGCACCTTTAGGGATCGCCAAATTATCCGTCCAAAAAATTGTCCCTTCCTTGGGAATCATGTAACGCAAATCTGGGTTTTCCTCCATTTTCTGGAAAATATCCCCACTATACTCCGCCACCAAATCCACCTGTCCTTGGGCAAGCAAATCCTGCCCCGTATCAGCATGAAAGGCGGCAATATTATCCCGGAGACTGATCAACGCATCCTTCGCTTTGGCAATTTCTTCGGCACTCTTGGTGTTGGGACTGTAGCCCAAATAGATCAGCATTACCCCCAGAGTTGCCCGCATATCATCCAATAGCGCTACCCGTCCTTGGTACTTGGGATCAAACATTGCTTCCCAACTATTAATTTCTCCCCCCGTTGCCTTGATATTGTAGCCAATCCCTTGGGTTCCCCACTGGTAGGGAATACTGTGCTTGTTGTTGGGGTCAAAACTCAGATTCTGAAAGCGGGGGCTGAGATTTTTGCGGTTGGGAATATTCTCAAGATTTAATTCTTCAAGGATGCCCTCCGCCACCATGATTTCTACCATGTAATCTGTGGGGACAATAATGTCATAGCCCGGATTCCCGGCTTTGATTTTAGCGTAGAGAGATTCATTATTATCAAAAGTGTCGTACTTAACTTTGGCACTAAATTTCTGTTCAAATTCTTTGACGACTTCGGGATCGATGTAGGTTGTCCAGTTGTAGAGGTTGAGGGTTTTGATGGCGGGGCTGGAGCCGGGGGGAGTGGTGGCGGTCTGGGACTCGGGGGCAACACAGGCGATCGCTAACAAAGCCGTAAACACAAATAGGGCAAGGAATATAGATAGTCTCGATAATTTTCTAAACATAGATTTACTTCCTGAGAATGGGCATAATGGCTGACTAATGACATCCCGAAGGATTGGATTTTTGCATCTTTAATCTAAAATAACTGCTGACTACTTCCTCGCCGCATTTTGTTGAACTGAAGTAGAGGAGATCACCAACACGAGAGAGGCAGCTAACATCAGGGTAGAAATCGCATTGATCGCTGGGGTGACAGATAGCCGGATCATGCCATAGACAAAGAGCGGGAGAGTAGTGGAACCAATTCCACTAGTAAAAAAAGTAACGATAAAATCATCTAAGGATAGTGTAAAGGCTAACAAAGCTGCACTAAAAATACTAGGGGCAATTAGGGGTAAGATGATTCGCTTGATGGCTTGAAATTCACTAGCACCGAGGTCGAGGGCGGCTTCTTCGAGGCTCGGATCCAACTCTGCAAGGCGGGCGCGGATGGTGATCACCACGAAGGAAATGTTAAAGCTGACATGACCAATAATGACCGTCGGTAGCCCCAGCACGAGCCGAATCCCTGTGAGGGTCTGGAAAAGTTGAAAGGCGAGGGAGAAAAACACCAGCAGGGAAATCCCCATGGTAATTTCGGGAATAATGATTGGCAAAAAGACTAGAGCTTCAATGAGGGCTTTGCCTCGAAACCGGAACCGCTCTAGGGCGATCGCCAGCATTGTCCCTAGCGCTGTAGCAATCACCGTGGAAATACTGCCCACAATTAAGCTATTCCGCAAAGCATCCCAGATCAAAACAGTGGAAATATCTAGGGATTGATTGGTGGCTGTTTGCCAAAGACTGTTGTACCAATTGAGGGTAAACCCAGTCCAAACGCCGCTAGTCCGGGACAGGTTGAAGGAGTAAATCACCAAAATCACAATGGGAATATAGATAAAGGCAAACCCCAAGGCGGTGAATAGTCCCAGCGATCGTCCCCCCCACTGACGGATGAAAATCTCAAATTTGGGAAACTTCATTCAGTCAAAATCCTTGAATCGATGGCAATAATCAAAATATTTATGCAGAATTAAATTTTATTTATCAAAATATATCAAGAAAATTCATGGGTAAATGTAACGATCGAGCCAAAAGTATCAAGAATCGATCGCTGCTACAATGGCAAACATAGTTAAAAACCAAATTTTAAGTTATGCGATCGCCCATTCCTGTTTTCTCGGTGGCGGAATATTTAGAAGCAGAGAGTAAAAGCGAAGTCCGCCATGAGTATTTGGGTGGGCAAATTTTTGCGATGGCAGGGGGCAGTAAAGCTCATAATCTGATTACGCTAAATATTGCTAGTTGGTTACGTTCTCAATTGCGGGGCGGGGCTTGCCAAGTGTTTATGTCGGGTATGCAGGTGAAGTTAAGGGCAGCTAATCAAAGTAAGACGATATTTTATTATCCTGATGTGGTGGTTACTTGTAGCCCTGAGGATCAAGATAGCTATGCGGTGAATTATCCCAACGTGATTTTTGAGGTGTTGTCACCGGGGACAGAGTTGAGCGATCGCCGGGAAAAGTTGGTTAATTATCAAACCATTGATAGTTTGCAGGAGTATGTTTTAGTTTCTCAAGAGGAGATCAAAGTAGAAGTCTATCGGCAGGATGGGCAAGGGAATTGGACAAAGGAAGTTTTGGAACAGGAAGATATTTTAGTTCTAAATTCAATCAATTTATCGCTAACTATGGCTGATATTTACGAAGATATTTTTTAATTTACCTCAAGTTCAATTCCTAGAACTTCTTTGTAGTTCACAGATAGATCGCTTTCTACAGAGCAGCAGCCAATAAAGCCTGATTCTTCTAGCAATTCAAAGGGTGTTTTCGGCTTTCTTTGCTTTAGTTTTTGATAGTAGTCATTAATGGCAGCACTAAGAATATCAGGCAGTTCTTGATTGGTTTGCTGCTGAATATAGGTGAGTTTATCTGTGGTTTCAGGATCGATCTGGGTATTAATCTGAGACATTTGATATTTTCCTAAAAAAGAGGCAATAATAATTTTATTTTATACAAAGATCGTCTATATCCCCATCTCCTCTCAGGGACAAAATCGCTATTGCACTTTCTGAATCGCTTGCTGGAGCATCTCTACCACAGTATCAATGCCCTCTAGTTTGGTCGGAAATTGTGCTATAAGTTCTGCATCTTTAAGAACCTCTGATAGATAGCCTCTGGGTGGATTCTCTGTTTCTAAAATCTCTCGCAAGCTGTTTGTACCCCACTCAATTTCACCAATACCAACTTCAAGTAATGCCTGAACAAGTCGCTCATATTGAGAATTTCCAGTAAGAAATTTTAAACCTTGTTTCCATAGGGTGATTGCTTCTGTTTTATTGCCTTGCAGTCCCATTAAAAGCCCAAGATTTAACTTTGGATAAGCATCTTCTGGGTCGAGATTAATTGCTTGTTGATAGGAGGCGATCGCTAATTCGTACTCTCCTTGGGCTTTGTATACATCACCTAAATTGTTGTGGGGAATGGCACGTTTTGGGTCGATGTTGATTGCTTGTTGATAGGAAGTGATCGCTAATTCGTACTCTCCTTGGGCTTCGTAGACAATACCCAAACCGTTGTGAGGAGATGCATATTTTGGGTCGAGATTAATTGCTTGTTGATAGGCAGTTTGAGCTTCACAAGAAGGAATTGCACTACCATCTTTCCAACTAAGCCGATCGCCAATATCCTCAAATTGACTTGCCAAATCCTTCCGTAACTGTAGGGCAGTTTCAGGTAATTGTTTTTCTAGTTCCAGATATATCTGTAGAGCTTCTGAATAATGCTCTCTTTGAGAAAATAATCGTCCACGTTGCAGCGCAAGAATCGCCATGTGTTCAGTTTTTCGATCGCCATCCAACCACCCCCGTTTTGCCAACTTCCCCAACTCCTCCAGCAACTCCGCCCGACTATCAACATTGAAATAGTAATAACCCAAAACCTTCGCAAAAATTCGTAACCGCTTCTTGCCATCCCCATCAAACCGCCCCTGAAAAGTTTGGATAATTCCTACAAGTTGCTGCTGCCAACTGCGGTTATATTGCCAACTTTCCACAAACAATGGCACAGCATAGCGCCAGCCAATTTCTTGATCTTGCCAAAACTTATGCTGCACCAAATCCAACAGAGCATTAGCAATCCGATCGGACTCAAAATATTCCGCCGTGTCCGTAAACTCCTGCATCCATTCCTGTAACCGGGGTTCCAGATATGCCACGGCTCGATCGCTCAAGGCTCGTACCATTGGTGACTGCCCCGCCAAATCAGCCCGGAGATGATCTTGCAAAAAACTTTCCAGCTTGTCGTGGAGCCGGATCCCCTGACCCTCCAGCAACACAAAAGAATGCCTTGTCTTCAGCGATCGCATAGCTGGCTCCAGATCCGGCACATCCACCATGGCTCGTAATAGATCATTGTCTGGACGGCGCATCATCGCCATGGCATACACTGCCTTTTTGTCGTTCTCATCCAAGCAATAGCGCAAAAAGCGATCGCTGGTAACTCTGATCACCTTTTCGTAGGGCGACTCATCCCGGAGATCATCTGATGGGGCGCTAAGAATCTTCGCTAGTTCGATGCCCTGTTGCCGGATTGCCGCCATTTCTTGCACCACAAAGGGAATACCCAAACTAAACCGCTTCACAGCCTCCGCCTCCGCCGCACTCAACGGCACATTAACCTCTGGATGGGCAAAATATTCCCCCACCTGCTCCCGGCTAAACTCGCTCATGGGGTAAACGTAGAGATTATCTGAAAAATCATCTCGATAGCCCCGGAAATAATCCTGCGAGAGCCGATAGCTATCCGCCAGATTTGCCCGCCCGGCGATCGTCCACACCACCTGCTGCCCCGCCGCCTTGATCACCATCCGCAAGACCCGATCGCATTCCAGGCGATCGACAATCTCGTAGGTATCCAACAACAACACTAAAGGCTTTTGAGTAGACATAGCCCGTAAACCCTTAGCCAACGCCTCTGCCAACTGCCGATGGGGAGTCGCCAAAATCCGCCGCTCTTCCAAATTCAACCGCTTTTTCATCAACCCCACCAACGCCTGCACCGCCCCCTCAGCGATCGTCTCCTCTGCCTTCCCGTCTCCTGTTCCTACCAAGGCTTCCACCTGGGGCAACTGCCGCAAAGCTCCCAACGTCCAACTTAAGCCCTTTTTCAGGATTGGTGCATACTCTGCCCCCTCTCCCTGCCGTGCTTGCAACTCCTTATCTACCTTGTCTTCAATTTGCGTCAGGGTCTTCTCCACCTGTCGATACTGCTCAAAATCCCCCTCCCGCCCCTTGCTCACCGCCAAATAAATCGCCTCTAATACCGACTTAGGAGCAATTTCTCCATGTCCCACATCCAACGCCGAAAACTCATGCTTTGCCTCTTCCCAATCCAACCGCAACACCCAAAAGCAATCAGGAAACTCTTCCCTCACCAGCTCACAAAATCTCCGCCCCAGACTCGTTTTCCCCATCCCTCCTTCCCCGTAGAGTAAGAAAATATGCGGTGACAGATTAACAACATCCTTCGCAGGTAGCAACTTCACCACCGTGGGAAAATTTTTACGCAATGACCGAGCCACCGGATGGGGGCGTAGCGATCGTAATACATCTCTAAACTTTTTCTGCTCTTCTTGCCGTGCCAGAAATATCCTTGTCATGAGCCAGCATCTTTATAGGTTTGCTGATATTCTAGCGAAAACATCGACAGAGAAATAGCCATCAGGAGCGAGCCTCCTCCGTGCGGAAATAAATCATTACCGGAATTAAGACCACCACCATCAACAACATGGAAAGGGCGGAACCAAACGGCCAGTGGCGGGTTCTCAGAAATTGATTTTCGATAATATTCCCAATCATCAGGGTTTTGGCTCCACCGAGAATATCTGGAGTGATAAAGGCTCCCACGGCAGGAATAAATACCAAGAGGGAGCCAGCAATAATTCCCCGCATGGTCAAGGGAATAATAATCCTAATTAGGCTCTTGAGGTCGTTGGCTCCGAGGTCTTGGGCGGCTTCCACAAGGGAAAAGTTAAATTTCTCGATCGTGGAGTAGAGGGGCAGAATCATAAAGGGCAGATAGCCATAAACTAAGCCGATGGTGACAGCAAGGGGCGTAAACAGCAACTCTAGGGGTTTATCAATAATTTGGGTACTCTGGAGAGCCACATTGATCAGACCTTCGGCACGGAGAATCAAAATCCAAGCGTAGGTACGCACAAGGAAGTTCGTCCAAAAAGGCACGATTACCAGCAATAGCAGAGCATTGCGCCAGCGAGGGGGTGCGGTGGCAATGTAGTATGCCATGGGATAGCCAATCAACAGACAAATTACCGTAGTGACGAAACCCAACCAGATCGATCGACCCATTACGCCCAAAAATAAAGGATTAAACAATCTTTGGTAATTCTCGAAAGTAAAGCTCCACTGCACTCCGCCGTAGGTTCCCCGCTCCAAGAAACTATAAACAAGAATGATCAGCAAGGGAACGATAAAAAATAGCACCAGCCAAGCGGTCGCCGGAATCAGGACAGCCCCTAGAGTTACCTTTTGACGATTTGTTGCCATAGGAGTTATCAGTTATCAGTTATCAGTTATCAGTTATCAGTTATCAGTTATCAGTTACCAGTTACCAGTTATCAGTTACCAGTTACCAGTTACCAGTTACCAGTTACCAGTTAGGCAGGCTTGCTATAAGACTGGTCAAATTATTAACTATTAAATTTTACTGTTTACTGATAACTGTTCACTGTTCACTGATAACTGTTCACTGTTCACTGATAACTGTTCACTGTTTAAGGCATAAATTGGGACAGGGGACAGATTTACTACTCGACCAGTCAGTGAAAATATTTTCTGCTTGGTAGTGGCGGGGGGTCTTCAGCAGCAGTTGCCAAGCCTCCCCAGCATTGAGGAGATTGAAGCGATCGGGGTAGTGGGTCTGGAGAAGTTCTTGGACGAGGGGATAGTAGTCGGAATTCATGCCGGGAAAGATATGATGTTCGGTATGGTAAGAAAAGTTGCAGTGGAGTCGATCGAAAATCTTGGGAACTCGGATGGAAAGACTATTGATCAACACATCGTTTTCTGGAGTCATCTGGCACAACAGATGATTGGTATAGATGTAGAAAATTAAACCACTATAGCCAATCCACAGGGGCAGAAAATAGCCTAGGAGCAGCTTCACAGGATGAAAGCCCAAACTAGCCAAAATGCTGAGATGCAAACCCATCATGATTAATAACTCGATCGCGATCGCTCTTCTTTCCTTCTCGCTGACTGTAAAAGCAACTACGGGATACTGTGCTTGTTGATGGTTAAATAGCAAAACCGAGGTCAGGTTTCTAAAGGTGTGGACTCCCCAAGCGTGCGCCATACCAATAGTCAAAAGAATGGGGTTAACCTCAGAAGAAGGGACAAAAGCGTTTTGAATCCATTTTCCCCAATTTTGGGGTTGAGAGTCTAGATAGTTGCGATCGGGGTCTTGGAGAGAATTAGTTTTATTGTGATGCTCCCGGTTGTGGACGGCTTTCCAGAGGGTCGGTGGCATCCAGAGCATGGTCAACCCCAGCAGACTAAGCATCTGCCGGAGCCGGAGATTTTTTACCACCTTGCTGTGCAGCAATTCGTGGGTACTAAAAAGTAAAATAATCACACTATTTCCCATGATTAAGGAGAAGGGCAGATACAGCCAGAGCCAGTACCATCGCCACTGATCTAAATGGGAAGCGATCGACCAGCCAGCTATCAAAATAGCCAGATTAATTACTAAAATCCAAACCCGGTCTTGATTAGCCACAAAAGCCTCTGGAGGCAAAAGCGGACGGATTTTTTTAACATAATCTGATTGAGTTAGCCATACTTTTTGATTGATTTGATCAATAGCATTTAAGGTTTTTTGCATAGGTATAGGTAGATTTTCGGAGTAGCTTTCTGTGTATTTATGGTTGTTAATAACCTTTTCTCAAAGAGAAGGCTACACCAGCAAGAAGTCTTGAGGAGACACTTATTTGTTGCAAGACAAATATACAGTAAGACAACCCTATATTTACAATTAATTGAATCTTTAATGAATCCTTAATAAGTCCTTAGCCAAAAATTTTTATACTTTATTTTCTTAGATTAAGAGAATATAAAAACCATAACTTATCTGTGTTAAGTTTGCCTTTTTACACAGATCAATAACGGTAATTTATGATGTTTTTAGAGGATGTTTGAAAAGCATCTAAAATTTCAGCGCAGATTAATCCTGATTCTCTAAATGTCTGATCCAAATCAGGAGTTGGGTAGGGGCGCAAAGCCTTGCGCCCTTACCCTCAGCTTCTCAGACATCCTCTTAAATAACTACTTAAAGTTAATTTCTGGAATCTCAAAAAATCGGTAGCTAAGAAACTATTTTCAGGGGATTAGGGGTGGGGCTTATCCACCTATATATAGAGTCTGTCGATAAGCCCTGTAAGCAACTATAGTGCTAGACAGATTAATTAGGACAAGACTAGATACGTTGGCTGAACGAAGTCGAATTTATGCTGAGCGTTGTCGAAGTAGCCGAATTCGTCCTAACTTTTATGGCAACGACTATATTTTCAGGGAAGTCCGTAGTTTATAACCTTATTTATCAATATCAACGCCTTATTTATCAATGAATTAATCTTTAATAACTTGAGTCGTACCTTGGGGACTAAATCGTTGCAGTTTGAGCATTTCTTGAGGAGAAGCAAGAAGTTTGATGGCAGTAATTTGAATTTCACCTTGGGGATTGAGGAGAAATAGCCAGTGGACATTGACGGTAAATAAAGGGGTTTGGACTTTTCCGGCTACTTGGGCAGAGGTTTGCCCGGTGGTATCAGTTTCGGTGACACCTGTGGCTGGATGGAGAATAAAATTTTGCGCTTCGGATTGCAGATAGGCAGCGATCGCTTCTCGACCCTTGATGGCTTCCTCAAAGGGTGGGTGCATTTCCCCCGTGGAGGCAAATAATGCGGCAGTCTGGGGAAAATCTCCGGCATTAAATGTAGAGAAGTAGCTAAGAATAGCGAGAGTATTGATCCCTGTAATGGCGAGGGGAACGATCGCTGGAGGGCTATCTCCTAAGGGGAAGGCTACACCAACAGGAAAATCAGGGGTAGGCAGCATTAGTAGTCAAGATCCCAAAAACTAAATAACTTCTATTAAAATTCTATAGCAGTCCTAAATAATTTCACCCGCCTTCGGCGGGTGAAATCACCTACCAGCAACAATCTAATCGAACAAATGCGTTAGGATTGCTATATCATTGAAAACTTCATGAAAAAGATAAACTTAACCCATGGTGCAAGGTGGGTAACACCCACCCTACTAGATTCTAGGAAGTTACTTTGGCTAACAGATTGAAGTTAACTATCACCAGCTAACTTGAGAATTTGCGAACAGATTGCCAGACTTTCTTCGTAGAGCATTTCTCGTCCCCAGCGCTGGAGTTGCTGACTGAGGAGAAACTCGGTTTTTGATCAAAGAGAGGCGTAACTTGGTAGGTTTTAGCTGATTGCGCCACCCCACCAGATTCCATCCGCATACAGCCACTTTCAGAACAGAGGACAGTGCCACAGTTAGCTGTGATATTGGTGGAAGTCAGCCGGAGAGCAATTAAATCCCCCACCACTTCGCCCACATCAGCTAGGGGAATCGCTGCTAGTTCGGCTTCGATCGGGCGCTGGTCGGCAGCCACAAAATGAACTTTCATCAAGTTATAATCCCCGCCTTCCTGATGAAATGCCACTGGTCGCCACTGGAGTCTACTGGCAAGCCAGCCCAGAAAGAGTAGTGCCTGGGAAGAGTTGCCGCTTTCGTAATCAATGGTGACTCGATCGATCTCTTTGATCGCTGTCCGCCGCTCCGGCGGATCAAAAGCAGAAGCCGTGAGTTCTTGCCAAGCCGCCAACCGCCGCCAGTTCAAATCTGCGATCGCAATTCCTTTTTCTACTAGGCTACCCATAACTAACATTTCGGCCTCTGGTTCTGGAAAAGCACTAGAGTCAATAATCACCGTGCTACTCACCCCAGCCAAGCGACGAAATAGAGGGTTCTCTTCATCGGGGGTCGCTTTCCACCAGAGAAACTTGGGCAGTTCGCCAATTAATAGCTCTTCGATTAAACCGCCAATTCGCTCTAGAGCCGCAGGAGTTCCCCGCAGCGTGATGTATTCACAACAAACTAGGGTATTTTGATGGCGCTTTTGGATAGGGCAGTAGGCAGAAACCTGAGCTTCTACTCCTGTGTCTACCCCAGAAATGGGGAATAGGGCAATGATCCGGCAGGGATTAGCCGCAGCGATCGCATCAGCAAGCCCATAGCCTTCTTCCCCGCCACTAAAATCTGTCGCTAGGGGACGGGTGGGATTTTTTCCGCTCCGCAGTTCTACATATTCTTCCCGGAGTTTTGCCTTGGTTGCCTCGTCCGCCTTGCCAGTGCGGGGCAGTCCGTAGGTTTTTTGGGCAGCCTTGAGGGCAGATACCATCCGGGGACCTAAGATGCCATCGATCGGTCCAGTATAAAATCCCAAAATCGCCAATAGATGCTGGGTTTCTTCTGGTTCGTACACCACAAAGGTAAACGTTGTCGCCCGGACGGCTGCTGTTCCTTCTGGATTATCGCCACCGTAGCCCTGCCAAATTAACTGGAGTTCTGCTTCAATGTCGCTCAGAGAAACATCCTTAGGATTTTGGAGAGAAAAAATAGGCGGTGCTTGAATGGTACTCATAGTTCAGTTATCAGTTATCAGTTATCAGTTATCAGTTGTCAGTTGTCAGTTATTAGAAAAAGTAAAAGGTAAAAAGGTAAAAAGAAAAAGTGAAGAAGCCCGTTTTTACTTTCTACTTTTTACTTTCTACTTCACTGTTAAAGTCTGCGCCACCGTCGTCCATCCTGCTGCATGAGATGGTCGGCTTCGGGTAGATCCCAAGTTCCGGCTTCGTATTGGGGCATTTCCGTGGGGTCACCGGGGGATTCCCACGCAGCTAGGGCTGGGGTGACCACCCGCCATGCTTCTTCTACTTCATCGCCTCTGGTGAATAGAGTTTGATCGCCTAACATACAGTCTAGCAAAAGCCGATTGTAAGCATCAGAAGCGGCTGCTCCAAAGGAAGAGCCGTAGCTGAAATCCATTTCCACAGAGCGCGATCGCAACTCCGAACCCAGCATTTTGGTGTCAAACTTCAGGGCAATCCCTTCATTGGGTTGAATCCGAATCGTCAGGACGTTGGGGTTTGCCTGTTGAGCAGCAGATTGAAAAATTAAAAATGGGGCTTCTCGGAACTGAATGGCAATTTCACTAACTTTCTTGGGCAGCCGCTTTCCAGTCCGTAAATAGAACGGCACCCCCTGCCAGCGCCAGTTTGCCACTTCTAGCTTCATCGCCACGTAGGAAGGAGTCATGGACTGAGGATTTACCCCCGGTTCTTCTCGATAGCCCGGTACTGGTTTCCCCCGCATCCAGCCCGCCCGGTATTGTCCCCGCACTGCCGAATTTTCGAGATTGGCTAAGTCAGCTAGATGAGTGGATTGCACCACTTTTACTTTTTCTGTGCGGATACTATCAGCATTCATGGAGTTGGGGGGTTCCATGGCGGTGAGGCAAAAAAGTTGCATCAAGTGGTTCTGCACCATATCCCGCAAAGCTCCAGAGCTTTCGTAGTAACCCGCCCGCTCTTCCACGCCTACGGTTTCGGCTACGGTGATTTGCACATGATCCACAAATTGCCGATTCCACAGGGGTTCAAAAATGGCATTGGCAAACCGAAAGACCAAGAGATTCTGAACGGTTTCTTTGCCTAGGTAGTGGTCAATTCGGTATACCTGTTCTTCTCGGCAGGTCTGCTGGACAACTCGGTTCAAAACTTGGGAGGAGCTTAGATCTCGTCCGAAGGGTTTTTCAATGACGAGGCGAGTTTTCATGGGGTTTTGGAGCATTCCGGCTCCCCCTAGCTGCTTGATGGCTTCCGGGAAAAAGTTGGGAGAAACGGCTAGATAAAAAACTCGGTTGCCCCTAGTGCCTCTTTGACCGTCTAATTCTCCTAAAAAGGTCTTGAGCTTTTGGTAGCTTTCGGGATTGTCCATATCCCCAGAGCAGTAGAACAGACCCTTGGCAAAATCCTGCCACAATTCTTCAGAGCCGATGCCGTCACTAAATTGTTCGATGCCTTCCTTCATTTGATCCCGGAAGTAGTCATGGCTCCAATCCCGCCGGGCGACACCAACGATCGTGATTTCTGGAGGCAGTCGTCTTTCTTGCTTGAGTTGATAGATAGCGGGGACAAGTTTTCTCTGGGTCAAATCTCCAGAAGCCCCAAAGATCACCATGATCAAGGGTTCGGGCGATCGCTCTTGTTGTAAACCAATGCGGAAAGGATTTTCTAGGAGTGCAACCATAGGTCAATGTTTTTGGTTAATAGCTTGAGTGGGGGAGAAAGAAGGAGGTACAGGGAGGTAAAGAAGGTACAGGAATTGGTGAATTTTCTTAATAGGTAAATATTTAGTTAATTGGGATTAAGTTAAATTAGTTTATTGAGCAGGCTAGCAGGGATTCTGATTGCTCGATCGATCCCCCTGATACAAAATCGTTGATCCCCAAGAAATTTAAGATTAAAAACAGATTTCCCAAAGCTATTTTTAGCAACCTACACAAACTACTTTTTACTTTTTCACAAACTACTTTTTACTTTTTACCCTTACTCCCCTTATCTTTTTTTACCTCCTCTAACTTCTTTACCTCCTCTAACTTCTTTACCTCCTCTACCTTCTTTACCTCCTCTACCTTCTTTACCTCCTCTACCTCCTTTACCTCCTCTACCTCCTTCTTCACAAAAGATTCCACCAACTCCACATCCTCCACGCTGCCAATGATTAATGGTGTGCGCTGATGGAGAGAAGTGGGGACAATATCCATGATGGGTTCAACTCCAGTACTTGCCTTGCCTCCGGCTTGGGTCATCAGGTAGGCGAGGGGAGCGGTTTCGTAGAGGAGACGGAGTTTACCTTGGGGATTTTTGGTAGTCCCGGGATAGAGAAATACGCCGCCTTGGAAAAGGATGCGGTGAAAATCTCCCACTAGAGCGCCGCTATAACGGGCTGTGTAACCATCGTTTTTGTGGACGTACTTAATGTATTCCCGGATGGGTTCTGACCATTGCCAGTAGTTGCCTTCGTTGACGCTGTAGGTAGCTCCGTGCTTGGGGATTTGTAGATTTTCGTGGGAAAGGACAAATTCCCCAAGGCTGGGATCAAGGGCAAAGGCATGGACTCCGGTGCCGATCGAATACACCAAGATGGTACTAGCTCCGTAGAGGACATAACCCGCCGCTATTTGTTGATGTCCATTCTGAAATAGGTCTCTGGCTTCACCATCTAGGTCTTCCCCCTGTTGTTGCCGAATGGCAAAGATGGAGCCGACACTCAGGTTAATATCTACGTTGGAGGAGCCATCAATGGGGTCGTAGAGGAGGGTATAGCGACCGATCGGGCAGTTTTCGGGAATGTAGTAGGGTTTTTCCATTTCTTCGGAAGCCAGACGACATACCAAACCGCTCTGCTTAAATACCGAAATAAAAACATCGTTGGCAAAAATATCCATTTTTTTTACGGATTCGCCTTGGACGTTGGTTTCCCCTGTAAACCCCAGCACTCCTTCCAAAAGTCCGGCTCGGCTGAGGCGACGGGCGACTAGTTTGGCGGCAAGGGCAATCCGGTTCATAATTGCGCTGAGATCTTGAGCCTCGACACCAAAGCTGTGTAACTGTTCAAGTACGTGCCGGGAGAGGGTTGTACAGTCTCGATCGAGGGAGCGCTCACTGACTAAATTCTGCTCTGAAACAACCATAAAAATTCCAGTTCCTCTCTGAGTCTCTCTTAGTTAGGAGTAGCAATTGTTACACCTTTTCGATAGCTTCAGTTGTAGCACCAATTCTCCCCTAGACTAAGAAACTTTAAGATCAGCTTTAGATCAATCATGGGGCACTTTGCACTCAGATAGATCGGCGATCGAACCACTTTTTCCAATCATCCTATTTAAAAATACATACTACTCATTAGCAGCACCCATCAATATCTGTATAACGGCTGAACTGAGCGGCTGCAAAGGTTGAACAACCACCGACAACCTCTATTTTGTCCGTACCAACGCAGTATTAGCTAGCTCGGACAGCGCACAGACATTTGCTGGTTTAGTGGCGTAAAATATTGAGAATAGAGAGGAATTTAGCCATGAGTGTTGTTGTCCCTGACGAAATTTTAACCGTAACTCGCATGACTGAGGCAGAAATGCGTCAAGAAATTGCTGTCATGCTCTTTCAACGGGAAAAACTTACCCTTGCTCAAGCCAGCCGATTTGCAGGGATGCACCGTGTGGCATTTCAGCACCTACTTGCTAGTCGTCGGATCCCAGTTCATTACGGAGTAGAAGATTTTGAACAGGACATTCAAAACTTGCGGGAGATGGGTAGATTGTGATTATTGTCAGTGATACATCGCCCATCAACAATCTTGCTGCAATTAACCAACTCCATCTCCTTCATCAACTGTACGGAACGGTTCTTATTCCCGAAGCCGTTTTTCGAGAACTCACTGATCCCAGTTTTCCAGTTGCAGGTGCAAATGAAGTACAAACCTTTGATTGGATTCAAACCCTTACTGTTAGCGATCGCATACTCGTCGAAGCTCTAAGCAATGAACTTGATATTGGAGAAGCAGAGGCGATCGCCTTAGCAGTCGAGATTCAAGCTGACCAAGTTTTGATTGATGAGCGTCGAGGACGACTGATAGCAACTAGAATGAATCTTCGATATACAGGTATTTTAGGAATCTTGGTCGAAGCAAAAAGTCAAGGCTTGATTGCTAAGGTAAAGCCTTTATTAAATGCCTTAGTCAATGAGGCTGGATTTTGGATTGCGGAACCTTTATACAACAGTGTTTTACGGCTTGTTGACGAAATATGATTCACAAGGCTTTTAGATTTTATTGATCGAGCAGTTTTTCCATCGTAAAAATTGTTAAACAAAAATGGCGTGCCTTACCTTTCATCAAATACATCTGGATCGGCGATCCAATTTTGCGGCTTCAGTAGCTAAGGAGTTGTTGAAGTTTTTTAGTCAATCCAATCTACAGGTAGGCGCTCGTACTAGTCCGGGTAAGTGCAAACACAGTCATTAAGACAGTCACAATTTTCTGCACAGTCATTTCCCGGTCCGTCACAATCCGTATACTCATGACAACAATCAACGTTACAATCGCAATCACAACCAAAATCAGATGCTTTACGATACACTTGATTATGCAAGGGAATAATTTTTAAATTCCCGCAGCATTCCTGAAGCATTATTGCGCTGGTGGTGAGTGTAGTGATCGGTAAACGTTCCGCCGAACCAGGGCCACAGGTGCATGATGCGGTGAATCCAGTACTCCAGAAAGCTGCCACAGCAAAATTGAAAGCACAAAAGCAACGATCGCTTGCATAGGTTTCGCGGGTATGGTCGTAAAAATGGGGATATTAGAAGTATCGACACTAGCCAAAGATTATAGGGTCAGTTTAAAAATTCGAGCGCGATTCAGGGACACATCCTTGTCATCGGGCAACCGCAGCTCCCCTTGACAAGGGAAAATGCTTCGGCAACCATAGACCCAGATTGGCTTGTCCTTACCTAGGAAGCGCATGAAAATTAACGGTTTATCCTGGGCGATCGCCTGGTTTTAGGGTTGCTGCCCCAGGCCATCCACGGCCAGTCCCCCACCCCGTCAGCCCCCTTGAGCGTACAATTAGCTTGCCTCAAGCAGGACAAAACCTTTGCCCTCATTGCCCCAAGTGGTGACCAATACCGACAAACCCCAGGTGGCTGAGAGCGCTACCACCGGACACGCCCGCGATCGCGCCGTTGCTCGTGTTTCCCAGCGATTATTTTCAGGATAATTTGCCCCCGGACGACCATTGCCAGCAGGTGGCGGAGGGTCTCAATGGCCAGATTACCCTGAGTAGGGGAGCCTTGACGAGTTTGTACCTGACCAGCGGCTTTGTGCAAATCCCGATCGCCAGGGCTGCGGAAGGTGATTGTCTGGTCGGTCTCCACCAAGCTGTATTGCGACC
>JAAUUE010000388.1 GCA_012031635.1 Coleofasciculaceae cyanobacterium SM2_1_6
GGTTGGGAGAATTTCATGGCGTTGATTTTAACTTTTTTGGGTGAAGGGGGGAACTGGAAAAACTACGGTGGCGATCGCCGTAGCCAAGAAACTAGCTAGTCAAGGGCGGCGAGTTTTGCTCCTTACTCAAGACCCCAGCCCCGCATTTCCCCTGATTTTGGGGTAGCGATCGATAGCTTAGCCAGGGCCGAACCTCAGGAGATAGAGCCAAGGCTCCACGTCTTGCAATTGCGGGTTGCCCATCTGTTAACCAAGGCTTGGGAAGACATCAAAAAGTTAGAGGCAAAATATCTCCGCACCCCAATCCTCAAGGATATTTATGGCGAAGAATTAGCCCTGTTTCCCGGTATGGATAGTGCCTTAGCTCTCAATGCCCTCCGGGAGTACGACCAAGATGGCAACTATGATGCGATCGTCTTTGATGGCAGTGGCGATCAGGCCACTCTGCGGATGATGGGAATGCCAGAAACCATTAGCTGGTATATCCGCCGCTTCCGACAGGTATTTATCAATTCAGAATTAGGTAAAAATATTTCTCCTTTCATTGCACCAATTACCAGTACCGTTTTGAATGTGTCTTGGAGTAGTGATAATTTTGCCCAAGAACCCACCAACGAGGCAAACCAAATCCTGGAGCAGGGCAAGCAAGCCATCTCTAATCCCCAGAGGTTCATTGCTTACTTGGTGACTACGGGAGAACCGGGATCGATCGCCTCGGCTCAGTATCTTTGGGGTGCTGCCCAGCAGGTAGGGCTAACCGTCGGCGGGGTCTTTCTCAACCAATCTCAGCAATACCTCAGCGATGAATTTCTGCCCCTACCCCTCGTAAATCTGCCCCAGAAAGGCGATAGTTGGGATACTTTAATTCAAGCTCTGTCAGATTTCCCCCAGACTACGGCTGTGCCGAAGCCTTTAACTATTGATGTTGCCAAAAGGCAAGTTAGTTTATATCTGCCCAACTTTGATAAAAAACAGGTGAAACTCATTCAATCGGGGCCAGAGGTGACGATCGAAGCCGGAGACCAGCGCCGGAATCTAGAGTTGCCACCCCAGTTAAGCGGTCAACCAGTCAAGGGGGCAAAATTCCAAGACAATTATCTAATTATTTCTTTCTAATCATGTAGGGTGGGCATCGCCCACATTGCCAAACTTCGCTTACCAAAACTATTAAACTTAGCTGGCTTTGATGTGTTGAGGAGAATTGAGAATGAAACTTTGGAACTGGAGCATTAATTCGGGGTTGCGCCAGCCTCGATCAGTTTCTTCTTGCATAATCTTCAAAGTCTGAGCCTGAGACAAGGCAACTTTGTAGGGACGCTCACTCATCAACGCATCATAAATATCAATGATCTGGAATACCTGAGCCAGCATGGGAATGTCATTCCCCCGGAGACCATCGGGATAACCGCTACCATCCCAACGCTCATGGTGGTGGCGAATAATCGGTAACACCCCCTGCATCGTCCGCAGAGGCTGGCAAATGCGCTCGCCGATAATCACATGCTGATTCATAATCTGGCGGTCTTCCAGAGTAAAACTATCTTTTTTGAGCAGCACTGCATCAGGGATGGCAACTTTGCCAATATCGTGAAGATAGCTACCCCACATCAAATCCCGCACCGCCATTCGGGAGAGATTGAGATATTCCCCAAAATCTTTCCCCAGCATCATCAGCCGTTCGCAGTGGTCTCCTGTGACGGGATCGCGGCTTTCTACGGCTTTGGCAATGGAAAACAGTACCTGTTCAGCGTGGTCTAGGTCCTCGTTCAAGCGTTTTTGGTTGATGAGCGATCGCACCCTTGCCGAGAGTTCTAGGCGATCGAAGGGCTTCGTCAAAAAATCATCGCCCCCTACATCAATCCCCGCAATTCTGGACTTTTTATCATGGAGAGCCGTAACAAAAATTAAAGGAGTCAGCCGTGTATGTTCATCTTCCTTGAGACGGCGGCACACCTCAAACCCGTCCATATCCGGCATCATCACATCCATGAGGATAATATCTGGCTCATACTTTTTTACTAAGTTCAAAGCCTTGATCCCACTATCTACTTCTAGGACATCATAGCCCTCCACAGACAACAGAGCAGCAGCAGTCATTCGGCTCGGCGCGTGATCATCCACTACCATTACTTTTGCTTGATCAGAGTATTTTATAGACACGATAACAAACCTATGACAATAACAAACTTCTATAAGTTATATTAGTTGCTGTATTGACATATTAGCTATTATATAACTTTCTTTACTGTCAAATATAGCATGAATTTCCTGAGTATTTATAAGTTAATTGCGCCTAAAGTATTGAGATTTATGAACAATAATTACTGTCTCAAAACCTAAATCTATTTATGAGAAATCTAAATAAATCCTTAATTCCACAGCAGAAAAAGTCCTTACGCAATGCCTACTTAGAGTACGATATCGAGCCCTACTACCAAAAGTTTGGAGATGAGTATCGCAATCCCCACGAAGCCATAGTCAAGCAAATTTTGGAACTGGCTAATCAGCAATGGAAACTAGATTGGCGGAGGGTTTTAGACCTTGCCTGTGGCAGTGGAGAAGTCACCCTTGCCCTCGAAAATATGGGTATAGTTGATGTTGAGGCGATCGATCCCTTTACTTACAAAAATTATCAGAAAAGAACTGGAAAAACTGCTCGGCAGTTTAGTTTTGCAGAAATTGCCACAGGTGCTTTAACGGGAGAAAAATACAGCTTAATTATTTGTAGTTTCGCATTACATTTAGTCCCAGAATCTCGTCTGCCGATCCTGCTTTACCATCTGGGTTTAGTTAGCAATCATCTATTAATTATTACGCCCCACAAGCGCCCAGAAATAAAACCTGCGTGGGGTTGGTTAAGTGTTGGCGAAATTTATTGGCAAAGGGTAAGAGCCAGACTGTACAGATCTGAATCTGGGGAGGTTGTCCTCAACAACCTAAAAGAAAATCCCTAAAAAGAACTATAGCGATCCTAAATCATTTTCTCAATTAGATTGCTTCTGGTAGATTGCTTCTGGTAGGTTATTCCACCCGCCTGCGGCGGGTGAAATCATTGGGGACTGATATACAAGAACTTTTCTTGTTTGTGAATGACTTGCTAGGGGCTTAAGCCCCTTGTTATGTAGAAAAAGCGTGTCTTCATCTAGCTGAAAAACGTTGTATGGATCAAAGATTTTGAGTTAATTCAAAAAGCCCGATCAATTCCTAGACCAGACTTTTTTAATTTATTCTTTTAATTTATTTTTTTAATTTATTTTTTGAACTTGAGCTTAATAGTACCCCCAGGGGAATTCGAATCCCCGTCGCCTCCGTGAAAGGGAGGTGTCCTAGGCCTCTAGACGATGGGGGCGTACTTCTTTAACACCTTGACTATAATAACTGACTATCAAAATAAATGTCAACCCTTAATCATTTTTTTTTGAATATTGTTATTGAATACTGTTGTTGAATATTGTTATTGAATACTTATTGAGTATTTTCTGTCTATATTTTGTTAAGGTTTTGCTATTATTAAACATTTGTGTAGATGCCTTAAACCCATGACCCTATTTACGATCGACAACCTGCGAGTCAGCTATCCTGTCACCCGGAATCATCAAGCCTTAACTTGGGCGGTGGATGATGTGTCTTTGACCCTAGATGAGGGGGAAAGATTGGGTTTGGTGGGGGAATCAGGCTGTGGCAAATCGACCCTGGGCAGGGCAGCGATGCGGTTATTACCCAAGGGGAGCCAAGTTACGGGCAGTGTAAGTTTTAACGGGGAGGCAGTGTTTGATTTTGGGACCGATCGCCTCCGCCGATTCCGGGGCGAAGCCGTATCCCTGGTATTCCAAGACCCGATGACTCGCCTCGACCCTTGATGACTATTGGCAACCATTGCCTAGAAACCCTCCTTGCCCATCAGCCCCAATTGAGTCGAGCGCAAGCCAAGGATCAAGCGATCGCTACCCTCGAAGCGGTCAGGATTCCAGTAAGTCGCTGGGATCAATATCCCCACGAATTTACGCGGCGGGATGCCGGCAACGGGTAGCTATTGCCCTCGCCTTATTAC
>JAAUUE010000389.1 GCA_012031635.1 Coleofasciculaceae cyanobacterium SM2_1_6
AGTTTCTTTCTGGCGGGAGTTTCACCGACCTAGGATATTTCAACGTGCAGTTGATACGCCTACTTGTTCAGCACAAATTCATCATACCATAGTATAGATTTGGTTAGCTACGTACCTACGCTAACCCACCTTATATCCCACGGCTAAAGCCAGTGGGTTTTACGGCGATTTCTATAATTTTAGACTAGACAAATTTTTAGACTAGACAAATTTAGGCAAATCAAAATCTCCAAATTAGGGAGTTGTGGCAAGGGTAGCTTCTGCTCCTACTTCCTCAAAGTAAATACTGCGTAAATCTTCTGGGATCGCTGCCTCTAGGATTTGATAACCTTCTTGGAGAGAGGCCTTGATCTGGGCTGGGGTAAATTGATCGCCCTCTGCTTGCAGGTAAGCGGCAATTCTGGTTTCGCTCCAATGGAAAGTCTGCGCCATGATCACCATCAACCGCAACTCTGGGGGCAGATTTGCCAACCCCTGCTCTAGGTAACACCACAAAGGCGGGGGGGCTGATGGGAGGGAATAATTAATTTCCTCCACGGCAGGGGGATTAATTTGATTGATGCAGTAGGCAGTAATGTTGATTAACCAATTTTGAAAAGAAGTAGCCACGGGGTTGGAATTATTTCTCAGGTCTAATTCTCGCAACTCATGGAAAATGTGCCGCCATGTTAAGGAAAATAGGTAATCAGTTTGAACGGGCGATCGAGTTGCATGGTCAACTAAGGTATAGACGATCGGGCTATAGCGGCAGAAAAGGGCTGTGAAATATTTACCTTGGTGGGGATAGTTCTGGCACAGAGTGAGCAACTCCTGATCACTGTGGTGAAAAAGAGCCTTGACTAGGGGATGGTTAGCTTCCGGGAAATGGGGTATGTGTACAGTCATCGCAGGGGGACTTTTTTTGTTTTATCTTAGCAGTAGTCTAGAAATTAATTATAGAAATTAATCCCAGAAATTAATCCTAGAAATTAATCCTCAGGAATTAATCTTAGAAAATGTAGCAGAAAAAATCACACTGTGTATTACATCATCTAGCTAAACCGAAGGAAATCAGTATTAACCACAAATTAATTCTGGAATAGTTTGGGAATGGTTGGAGGATAATTCTGGAATAATTCTGGAGTAATTCTGGGTTAGTAGCGGGGTAATAGGGGTATTGGTGGCAGAGTGCAAAATTTAACAAAGATGAATGTCAGTAATTGGTGGGAAGTGGAAGTCCTTTGTGACCCCAATTTGGAAGATAGTTTCTTTTGGCGATTAGAGCAGTTTGGCTGCCGGGGGATGGTGACGGAAACCCAAGGAAATTTATCTTTCCTGCGGACTTATCTACCAGAAGTCCAAGCCGGACTCCTAGATTTAGCAGCTTTGTCCCTGTGGCTCCACCAAGATGCCCTAATGTTGGGGTTAATGGGACCGAAGGTAAAATGGCATCTCATCGATGAACAAGATTGGTCTAGCAGTTGGAAGCAGCACTGGCAACCAGAAAAAGTGGGCGATCGCTTCCTGATTTATCCGGCTTGGCTCCCGATTCCCGAAAAGAGCGATCGAGCGATTCTCCGCCTTGATCCCGGTGTCGCCTTTGGCACGGGCAATCACCCCACCACCCAACTCTGCCTAGAAGCTCTAGAAATGCGGGTAGGCATTGGCAAAAATGATCAGGTCATTGCCGATGTTGGCTGTGGATCGGGAATCCTTTCGATCGGGGCAGTATTGTTGGGTTCTAAGCAAGTTTATGGTGTAGATACCGACCCCCTCGCTGTCTATGCGGCTCGGAGTAATCGAGACTTAAACGGAATTACGGAAGCGCAACTGGCGATCGAGGCAGGCAGTACTGACCGGATTTGGGAAATGATCGATCGACCGGTAGACGGGATTGTCTGCAACATTCTAGCGGAGGTAATTATTGATCTAATCCCCCAATTTGCCGCTATTTCTCAGCATGATACTTGGGGAATTCTCAGTGGCATTTTGCTGGAGCAAACAAAACCGATCGCCGATACCCTCGAACAAAATGGTTGGGTAGTAGCAACCCTCTGGAAACGACAGGACTGGTGCTGTTTTAATATCCGCCGGGATTAACTATTTTTCCTGATTTTTTTGTCTAGGGCTGTGAAAGAAGGATAGCAAGTACCCTAACTACTTTTGCCATCCTATGAGTAAAATTCTAAGTCATCCCTATCTAATTGCTGCTGCTCTCTTGGCGGGAAATCAAGCTACACCCTTGCCACAGTTGCCCTTGAGCGATCAGCCCTCCGATAGCCTCAATCCCGACCTGTTAAAAAATTCCCCGAAGGATATTAGTAATCTTCCGAGTAGTCTCCTTAGTAATAGTTTCCCAGATGATTTTTCTGACCAGTTTTTGAGTAATTCCGCTAATAATTTTTTAAGTAATTTCTCAAGTGATCTCTCAAGTAATTTCTCGAACAAATCTTTAAGCAATTCTTCCAGCAATCTGTTAGTTAACTTTGCAGGCAATTCCTTAGATACCGAAGATACTAACTCGAATAATCTTCCCAATCATGCCTCAACTAATATCCCTAATAATTCTCTAAATAATCCGGCTAGTAATTTCTTAACTAATTCTGGTCATAATTTCTCCCATAATCTGGATAATCTGCCTCAAAATTCCTCAAATAGTTCTTCAATATTTATAGGAACAGCAACTCCAACAACTACAGGAACTATAGAAGCTAATAGCTCAACTAGCTCAACGACTCCTGTTGTGGCAGAAACTCCGTCACCTATTCTTGATCGACCCTACCCAGAATTGAGTTTTTCGGCTCCCGATTTTGACTCTGGGATGCCCCGTTTCAGCCCGCCCCCAGAGCTACCTCGTCCCAAATCAGGCTCCCAAATGCTTTACCAACGCTTGGCGGCTCTCCAAGCTGGGGTTACCTACACTCGCATTCCTACGGATAGTTTTGTTGAATACTGGCAAAAGGCAGACTCTAGGGAACCGACCTACGAACAATGGCAGGGTTTATTAATTCAAGAAGCAAGGGCTTTGGCAAAGGGGCAGGGGGCTAATCCGCTATCGATTATTGTGGGGGATTCCCTCTCTATGTGGTTCCCTACAGACAAGCTCTCCAAGGATCGACTGTGGCTGAATCAGGGAATTTCTGGGGAGAATACCACCCAAATCCTGCGACGCTTGAAATACCAAGATTTTGCTCAGACTAGACCCGATCGCATCTACGTGATGGCGGGGATTAATGACCTGCGGCAGGGCGTAGATGACCAGACTATTTTGGCAAATCATCGCCAGATTATCCGGGTATTGCTCCAAGGGCATCCCCAAGCTCAGGTAATTGTCCAGCCTATTTTACCCACCCGATTTGCGGCAATTCCCGATCGACGGCTCCGCTATCTTAATCAACAACTGGAAATTATTTCTGCCCAAGAAGGGGCGAGTTTTCTCAATATTTATGATAGTTTCCTCAATGCCGAAGGGCAGCTCCGCAGGGAATTAACTACCGATGGTTTGCATCTATCTCCCGCAGGCTATGAGCTTTGGAGTTGGGCTGTGAATTAAAGATTTGCCTAGCTAAGAGGCTGTCTGAGAAGTCGATCGTAGGGGCACAAAGCCTTGCGCCCTTACCCAATTCCTTATTTGGATCAACCATTTGGAGAATCAGGATTAGTCTGTACTGAAATTTTAGATACTTTTCAGACATCCTCTAACAACTCTAGCTGATGGGTAATTGACAGCAATTGAGATCGTAATTTCTCTGTGGCGGAGCTTCAAGACTTTCGGCTACACTGAGAAAACTTTAATCCATTTTATAACTCTAGTACATCCAATCAATCTAACAAATTCCATAGCCTCAACAAACTTAATCTATTCAAAATCTATTCAAAAATCTCAACAAACTTAACTTGTGGTGTTAGTGAATTTTATGAAAAAGTACTCTTTATTAACTTTATTTCCCCCGGCTCTCTTCCCCATTTCTCTAATATCTGCTTTGGCAGGAATTACCCTTGCCGTCACACCTTGGGGGCGATCGCCATCAATGTCAAGGGCTTAGAACTGACACAACCAGA
>JAAUUE010000390.1 GCA_012031635.1 Coleofasciculaceae cyanobacterium SM2_1_6
ACCCCTAGACCAAGTAGAAGTCCGCCAAGCGATCGCCGCCATGCTCGATCGTCCCCTGATTATCGATCGAGTCCTCAAAGGTCTAGCCGAACCCGCCTATAGTATTGTGCCGACCAACTTTGCTCCCAGTATCCCAGCCTTCAAAGCTCCCTACGGTGATGGCAATGTGGCGAAAACGAAGGAATTGTTAACAAAGGCGGGTTTTTCCAAGGAGAAGCCCTTTGAGTTGCCGATGTGGTACTCAGCGTCATCTCAGGAACGGGAGTCGATGGTTGCTTTGCTCAAGGAATACGTAGACCAAAAGCTAGAAGGGATCATGACCATTAAGCCCGAACCCGTAGACTCCACGACCCTATTTGCCAGTATTGAAAAGGGTATTTACCCCAGCTATCTCATTGCTTGGTATCCAGATTTTGGGGATGCGGATAATTATCTCAGCCCGTTTTTTAACTGCGATAGGGGTTCGGAAACTACAGGCTGCGAAGAGGGAGACAGCAAAACCCAAGGTTTCTTCTACTACAATACGGAAGTCCTTAACCTGATCAAGACCCAGCGCCAAGAAAAAGACCAAGCAAAAAGAAATCAAGCGATCGCCCGCATCCAAGAAATTATTGCGAGGGATGTGCCTCTAGTTCCCCTCTGGCAGAAAAAGGAATTTGCCTTTGCCCAAAAAGGAATTAAGAACCTGACTTTGAATCCGATCTTGGGACTGCCTGTGTGGAAAGTAAGTAAAGGTTAAAGGAAAGGAGGTAGAGGAGGTAAAGAAGGTAGAGGAGGTAAAGTCTAATCGTAGGGGTGCAAGGCTTTGCACCCTCAAGGTGTATCTATAATTTTTAAGGAGTTTATCTGGGGAGAAAATGGGGGAGAAGGCTGAAGAAAAAAGAGGAGCGAAAGGGGCGATCGGGCAAGGGGGAGAAAACTTTGTGAAGCAATATCTTCTTAAGCAGGGTTGGCAAATTCATCAACAAAACTGGTATTGTCGCTGGGGTGAACTTGATCTAGTGGCTCAACGGGAGCAGACTTTGGCATTTGTGGAAGTGAAAACTCGGCGGCGATCGTGTGAGGCGAAGGCTGGGCAATTAGGCTGGGATGCAGGAGGAGTCTTGGCAGTGGGTCAATCTAAACAGGAAAAACTCATTAAAACCGCAACTTTATTTCTGCTAGAAAATCCAGAATTAAATGAATTAAATTGTCGTTTTGATATTGCCCTAGTTAGTTATTCTGTAGATAGAACTATTAGCAAACCAAAATATAATTTCTGGCTCCAAGACTATCTAGAAAATGCCTTCATTCCTGACAATTCATATTGATGAATATCTTTCTATTTAAAACCTATGCTCTCCAGAACATTTGATTTTCAAACAGTAACCATTGATGCCATGGGTCAAGTCATAAATCTTCACCAAGACCAAGCAGAATTTTTCACAGAAAATCTCGCGAATAATATCACTCTAGATATGGTCAAGATTCCCGGAGGTACGTTTCAGATGGGTTCTCCAAATACGGAACCAGAAGATGAGCGTGTAGCTCGTTACTTAGGTCCTCTACACCAAGTAAATATTAAACTCTTTTATATGGGCAAATATTTAGTTACCCAAGAACAATGGCAAGCAGTTATGGGAAGCAATCCTTCTTTCTTTGAGGGAAAGAAACTTCCGGTGGAAAGTGTTGACATAGGTCAGATTATGAGATTCTGTAAAAAACTTCTACAAAAAACTGGCAAAAAATATCGTCTACCTTCAGAAGCAGAATGGGAATATGCTTGTCGGGCCGGAACGCTTACACCATTTTCTTTTGGTGAAACAATTACCACGGATTTAGTTAACTATAATGGAGTGTTTTCCTATGGTAACGCCTGCAATGGAGTATATCGTAAACAAACCACTGAGGTAGGAAATTTTCCGCCCAATAATTTTGGACTGTACGATATGCATGGGAATTTATGGGAATGGTGTAGTGATCGCTGGCATGACAATTATGGCGGTGCACCAACCGATGGAAGCTCTTGGAAAACTCCTACAGAAAACTGTTGGATAATACATAGAGGTACTTGGAATGATCCAAACGATGAAAGTTGCTGGGAAACTAATACAAATGGCACTTGGGTGATGCGTGGAGGTTCTTGGTTTAATCTGGCAGTAAATTGTCGTAGTGGATGTCGTGAGTGGAATTCTTTTTATGATGGTGGCAGATGCAATGGCTTTCGTCTAGCGTTGACTTTTTCTTCTTGATCTTTCTTTAGTCGCAACGAAATTAATCAAATTCAGAAAATTGTCGAAGAATATCAACAACATTTATTAGCAGGCTGGCATGACTTCTTTAATGATTGAATTACTAGAAATACCTAAAGCACGACAAGTATCGATTTCTGATGATACTCTCACTGTTGATTTATCTGATGGGCGGACTATTTCTGTTCCTTTAGCTTGGTATCCTAGGTTGTTACATAGCAAGCAGAATGAGCGTAGTAATTGGCGATTTATTGGTGATAATGAAGGAATTCACTGGTCAGATATTGATGAAGATATCAGTGTCAAGAATATTATTTTGGGGCAGCCCTCAGCCGAGAGCCAAAAATCGTTCCAGAGATGGCAAGAAGAACGCATAAAAAGTTAAGCTAAAGATCAATATAACTATTAAACTGGCGCAAATTCTGTAAAAGCTCGCTTACTGGGATGATGAAAACCTAAAACAATATCCTGTTTAGGAATTCCGGCTGCTAAAAGATCATCAACTACCCATAAATCAGTATTATCTTCTTCCACCCAAATTTTGCTATCTTTAATCTGCAAATACATATTAATATGACGTACTCTATTTTTGCCCTCCCAGCCAGAACAAAACCATAAATATTGATCTCTCTCTTCATCAAAAGCAAGACGTTCATCGGTTTCTAGTTTATCTAATTCGATTTTATTCAAGTTGATCGATCCCTGAACCGCCATCTCATAGTATCCCGTCAATAATTTTTTGATTATTTGGCGATAATTTGATGATTTTGTTATTTTATGCATTGTAAAATTTCTTATACTCAAATAAAAGGAAATATATGATATCACCTCCTGCAATTTCTCCAAACTTAACCAGCCCCATCCTCGAAAACGGCGACAAACTGACCCGTGCCGAATTTGAGCGGCGCTATCACGGAATGCCTGACCTAAAAAAAGCTGAATTAATCGAAGGAATAGTTTACTATATGGCTTCTCCCCTCAGAATTACCCAACACGGCGCCCCCCACGCCCAACTTATGACTTGGTTAGGAAACTATTGGTCAGTTACACCTAACTTACAACTGGGAGATAACTGTACGATCAGGCTTGATCTGGACAATGAACCCCAGCCAGATGCCCTGCTGAGAATTGCTGTGGGGGGACAGTCAACTATTAGTGATGATGGTTATGTGGAGGGTGCGCCAGAATTGGTAGCCGAGATTGCAGCTAGTAGTGTTTCCCTTGATTTGCATCAAAAATTAAATGTTTATCGGCGGAATCAAGTACAAGAATATTTAGTCTGGCGAGTTTATGATCAACAATTTGATTGGTTTAAGTTAACTAATGGCGAATATATGCAACTAGAAGCAAATGCAGCAGGAGTAATTTGTTCTCAAATCTTTCCCGGATTGTGGTTAGATAAACCAGCTTTATTGGCAGGTGATTTAGCTCAAGTATTGGCTACCTTACAACAAGGTTTAGCAACTACGGAGCATCAAGAATTTGTGAAAAAATTGGCTTAACTAGCTGAACTTAAAAGATAAAAATAGTTACCATGTTCTATCCGGATCGCACTAATCCCCACCCAATGCCGGGCTTTCCTCAAGTTTGTTTTATTCAGAATACAGTTAATAACCCAAATATTATTATTGGTGATTATACCTATTACGATGATCCTGAAGATTCCGAGAATTTTGAGCGCAATGTTTTATACCATTTTCCTTTTGTGGGGGATAAGTTAATTATTGGTAAATTTTGTGCGATCGCAGAGGCGTGAAATTTATCATGAACGGAGCAAATCATGGTATATCGGGCTTTTCTACC